>JACPZF010000033.1 GCA_016195615.1 Candidatus Gottesmanbacteria bacterium
ATGATATTAAACCATCTATTTTTGTCAAGAGCTGTTTGCTTTTAAGCTTTCTTTCCATCACGCTTTCCATAAAAAAATCCAGCTGATTATCCCTTAGCAGATTATCTTTAGGCAAATACCCTAAGTCCCACAAAAGTTTTAATTCAAAATCTTCTATTTTATAGTTTTTAATACCATTGATCTTCTCTAGCAGCAAAAGTTCCGAGCTCACGAGGTCGAATAAAGAACGATTGATTTGGCGCTCCGGACAAAGGCGGTCGACGAGTTCGCAGATTTGATAGGCAAAGGCGATTTTTTTTAAATCCTGGCGCAACCCCAAAAAGTTATTGACCGCTTCGACTTCTAAAATCAGATCGAGGTTTTTCCCTTGGGCAATATCGAGTTTGACTAAAGAAAAAGGTTCAAGGCTGGGAGCTTTTTTACTAATGGTTCTTCTAATCCCCTTGGCGATAAGTCTTATTCTGCCGTGTTCGCGACTTAAGATGGTTAAAATTTTGTCCGTCTCTTTAAAATTACTGCGTTTGAGAACAATGCCTACGGTCTTGTAGTTTCTCACTCTCTTTTAGGTCTTAATCTTGAGTTCTTTATCGCTTATCAATTTAAATTGTTCCAGCTTTTTGCCGTTTAAAATAACAACATAGTCATTGCTGTCTGTTCCCGGCTGTTTTTGGATGAGTAGTTTATATTCTTTGGCGCTGTATTTTTGCGCTAGCTGGTATTTAATAACGAGCTCTGAACTACCCAAGGGCCTGACGGTTAAAAAACCCTCAAATACGGTTTTGCCTAAATCTTCACCCGTCGTCATTTTAACTTCCGAACCCCTTGATTCCACCAGCTGGCTGCCTTTGGGTACATAAAACCTGATCCAATCTCGAAGCAGGCCATTTAGACATAAACCGCCGTGTTCCAAATTGCAATCAGAGGGCGGCTGGGGATTTTTATAATCAACCGTGATAGTTTTTGTGACCGTACCGTCGTTGGCGATTTCAATCTTTTGTTCGACTTTTTCCGTCACATACATATTGGATTTAGCTCCGGCAAAGTTCGTATCATTGAGATGGAAATAATCACCGTCATATTCTCTCAGTCTTCCTCCTATATTTAAGGCTTCGACCGCTTTTTGCGCTTTTTCGTCTTTTAAGAAGACCAAAACGTGTTTCTCATTAAGCGCTGTGAGCCCTGCCTGAAATAACGGACCCCAATAAAGTTTGGGTGAAGAAGAAAGCGCTTTATGCATGATGGAATTCATTAAGGCGCCGATGATATCTTTTCGTGACCCTTTGGCATAATTGACCGGCTTATCGGCAAATGACTCAAGTTCAAAAATAACTTGCGGGCAATTGCATTCCGGTACATTTTTGGTAGTAAATTCCGTGCCGTAGACCGGAATCGGGCCTAAAACGTCCATCACTTTAATAAGAAACTGGGTGTCGATAGCGACAATACCCGAAATTTTAGCGCGTCCCGGAATCGAGTTATAAAGGTCTTCGAAATTAACCATGGCCACATAAAAATCTGGGGAAATATTAATGTCTCTTAAATTCCAATACGGGACTAAGGGTAAATATTTAAGAATTGGGGTTGGGGCAGAAACTCTTTTCGTCTTTTGATCATCAAGCTTATAAATATCGTCTGATGATTCGACGTTTATTTTTCCTTTTTCAAGGCGGAGTACGGCATAAGCGGTAATAAAGCCCCCGGTTGATCTTAGTTCCTTATCATTTTGGAAAAGAATTAAATATTTTTGTTCCGTAGGCTGACCTAAAAGTGAAGGTAAAACTTCCAAAAATGGCCTGGCATCGCTTAAGGCCTTATCACCTTGATCAACCACGTCTTTCAATTGGGTAAGCTGGGATTTAATAATGGTACCTTTGATTTTTTCGGGATAGCGGTTAGGATCGACTTGGTCTATTTCTCCACGCAGCAATTTCATTTTTTCGGCTAACTTGCCTAAGTTTGGTGTTACTTTATCTAGGGTCTCTACAGCCTTATTAATGCGATCCTCGGCAGAACCGCCGACAAAACTGCCCTGCCCTTTAAGGCCGAGTAAATCGGCATAAGGCTTGACCGATGCAATTACGATATCGATCATATCCAAACTGTAAAATCCGCTTTTGACCAGGTGGTCAGCGTCTTTATAATAAACCCCGAGGCCCGGAATAAAAGTTGTCCAAGATAATATTTTTAAGCGATTTTGCGTATCCTGCAGTTTGCTCCTAGCAACTTTGAATTTTTCTTCGGCCAACGCAATATTTTGCTGTTTAGCAGCTTCGTAGGCTTCTTTGCCGGCTTTTTTAACGTCATTTACCGACAGTAAGACCGCCTGTGCCGGTATTAAAATACCAAAAACAACAACTAGTCCTAAAATAACTAGGAAAACACCAAAACTGCCGAGGAAGGCAAACTTTTTTTTCATATTGCTAGTTGCGACTTTATTATTAACGACTGAAGTCGTCTCTTCTTCTGGATGATTTACAAGATTTTGAATTTCGCTGGGCATTTTATTTATTAAAAATTAGAAATTATAAATTAAAAATTTCGGCTACATCGCTCCTCTTCCGGAAATCATCGCAAAAGGAGTCTTGAGTATTATTATCATATCATAAAACAAGGATTTATTTTTAACATACTCGGCGTCCATCGCAATTCGTTTGTCAAAATTGACTTCGCTTCTTCCCGAGACCTGCCAAACACCGGTTATGCCGGGTCTAATGGAAAGTACAACTTTTACTAAATCCTGGGTATGGGGATATTTCTTTTGCTGTTCTCTGAGTTCGTCAGGATAATAAGCCCGAGGTCCTACTAAACTCATTTCGCCTCTTAAAACATTTAAAAGCTGGGGTATTTCGTCAAGCGAATGGCGCCTGATAAATCTGCCAATATTAGTAATGCGCGGATCCCTTGGTAATTTATAACTGTTTCTTTTATATCTGACAAAAAGCTCCTTATACTTCGGACTGGTCCGCAAAAGTTCATGAGCGCTTTCGACCATGGAACGGAATTTATACATTTTAAATAATGTCCCCTTTTTACCAACCCTCTCTGGGGTATCGGCAAAAATAGGTCCATCGGAATCGAGTTTGATTAAAAAGGCAATAAGAAGACAAAGCGGCAAAAAAAATATTAACAAGCCAAAGGCGCCAAAGAGATCGATAATTCTTTTCGTTTTCTCATATTTGGTTAAAGTTATCATAAAAATTTTAGAGGCAATCTTCTTTACCTTCGTTTTTTAAAACTTCGACTAAATTCTTCACTTTTTGCGCCTGATCTTTATGGCAAATTAAAATAGCGTCTTGGGTTTGGACAATAATTAAATCGGAAACGCCGATCGTGGTAATCAAACTGCCATCGCCATAAACCAGACAGTCTTTGCTGTCTAATAAAACATGTTTGGCGCTGTGGTCTCCCAAAAGCACGTTGCCGTCTGCGGTTTTGGGAAAAACTTCCATTAGCACCACCCAGTTGCCGACGTCGCTCCAACCAAAATCCGCCGGCACCATAACTAAGTTTTTGGCTTTCTCCATAATGCCATAGTCAATGGCGATGTTTTCCAAAGTAGACCAAAGTTTGTCGGCTTCGGTTTCGCTTTTTTCGGATATCTTATCTATAACCAGACTTAGTTCGGGCATAAATTTGCGGTAGGACTCCAAAAAGGTAGAAGCTTTGCCTAGAAAATAGCTCGCATTCCAAAAATAATCGCCGCTAGCTAAAAAGGCTTTGGCCAAAGTCAAGTCCGGTTTTTCCGTAAACCTTTTTACTTTAAAAACCGATTTATTCTCGATCTCGAATTCGCTTCCCGCATGAATATAACCCAAGCTATCGTCTGCTTTGGAAGGAAGAATTCCGACCGTTACTAAATCTGAAGACACCTCGGCCGCCTGGTAAGCCGTGGCTAAAACATTGACAAATTCGCTTTTATTTCGAACTAAATGATCGGAGGCAAAACTACCAATTACACTATCGGGGTCGCGTTTATTAATCTCCCACACCGCCAGAGCGATGGCCGGAGCCGTATTCTTAGGAGACGGCTCGACTAAAATATTCTCTGCCTTAAATCCGGGAAGTTCTTTTTTAATCTCCTCGACATAATCGCGGCTGGTAACGATTAATATATTTTCTGAAGGAATATTTGCGACTAGCCTATCGTAGGTATCCTGTAAAAGCGTATTGCTCGAACCTATTTTTAAAAATTGCTTCGGCCGGGCGTTTCTCGATTTAGGCCATAGTCTGGTGCCGCCGCCGCCGGCTAGGATTACACCGAAGTGATGTTTTGATATTGATCCCATAGTTTATTTACTTTTTGCTTAAAATCTTTCTGAAACTGTTCTTTATTATATATTAATGCGTTTTTTCGGCAATCTTGACTAGAAAATTTCATCTTGGTAAATTTTTTTAGGGCCAAAAACAGCGATAAAAGGTTTTGTTGTTTAAATAAAATTCCGGTTTTGCCCTGCCTGATTGTTTCCGCGATGCCGCCTTTGGCAAAAGCAATGACCGGCTTTCCGAAGGCTTGCGCCTCAATGCTGACTAGACCAAAATCTTCTTCCTGCGTACAGACTAAAGCGCGACAATCTTGATAATAGCCTACGAGCTTCTCATCTGTCAATTCTCCTAGGAATTCTACATTGGATTTGGCTATTTTTTTTAAATTATCTGCTTCTACTCCGGTACCGATGATTTTTAACTCCCATCCCAACTCATTGAAAGCCTCAATCGCTAAATCGATTCTTTTATATGGTACCAGCCGCGAAACCACTAAAAAATAATTTACTTTTGACTTTTGATTTGTACTTTTGAATTTTGAATTTTGAATTTTAAATTTATCCGTATCTATTCCCGGATATACCACCTCGCTTTCTCTTTGATAATATTTCTTAATCCTCTTTTTTACGGTATTACTAATGGCTAGGTAAAAATCCGGCCGCTTACTTGCTATTTGATCAAAAACCCTAAGTTTTGGAACTACTAATGGCAGTAAAGTTTTAATCATAGGATTTAAAACCCCAAAACCCGGATTGTTTTGATAAAGAGAATTACCGCTCCAAAGATACCTCGTCGGCGTCAGACAGAAGCAAATATGCAAGGTTTCTGGTTTGGTAATAATGGCCTTGGCTTCGGAGCTAGTTACCGAAATGACTAAATCAAATTGACTAAAATTAAAAGTTTCGAAAGCCAGTTCCGTCAGAGCGGCAAATAATTCGTGATGGGATTTGGCTAAAGGGATTTTTTGCAAAAAAGAAGTAATGACTTTGGGAAAAACTTTCGCCCAAGGAGCTTTCTCCTCATCATAAACCGCTGTATACAAAGGCGCCTTTGGCCAAATCTCATGCAAGGCTAAGAGCACTCTTTCCGCGCCGCCTATCTTATTTACCCGATCATAAGCTAAAGCTACTTTCATAATTAAAATGGAAGGTCGCTGGTGGTATTTTCTTTAGATTCGCTACTTTTATCCGCGGCAACCACAATATAGATTTCCTGTTTGCGGCTGTAGTCAACGCTGACCATTTTGCCTTTTTGTTCCTCAATAACGGCCGCAAAATCGCGGCACGCCCAGCATGAATCGCCGCCGGAAATACAGCGGAAGGAATTGGTTAGCCGCGAATTTTTAATCACCAGTCCTATTTGTTTTAATTTTTCTAGGGTCTCTTGGGTCGGGGAAAGCTCATAGGCTCTAAAATCTTTCTCGCGATCTAAATACCAGTAACTCGCTCTAATTTGGGGGTTGGTTAGGAAACTCCCTGCCAAAACGGCATAGGTTGAAAGTTGAATCGAATCGCTTTTTTCTTCTTTCTCGCCGGTTTTAAAATCAATGATGTGGTACATATTTTCCCCTTCTTTTTCGATCCAATCCAGCTTTCCCGTTAAAATTAAGTCTTCTCCTAGATCAAGTTTGGGAAAATCAGGCATTGGGATTGGAGAAATAGATTTAAAATGCGGATTGGCCCAAAAATTCTCGAGCATCTTGATGGCCCGGTTTTTGTACTGGCTTTCCTCTTGTGCGGAGGAAAACCCGCCTTTTTCACCTGCTATTTCGCTCCAATACCTATTAAGAATGGCAAACAGCTGTTCTTTTTCCTGAGAAACCGCACTGCTACGCAAGAATTGGGCCAAAACATCATGCATAACTGCTCCGAGAGCCAGTTTAGGATTAATGAGCTGTATTTTTAAGCCGGTTTTAGGGTTTTTATAAACGTACTGGTAATAATAAGCCCTTGGACAGGATTTAAAAGCGGAAATAGAAGAAGGGGAAATAAATACGGCGTTGGGATTATATGCCATGAAGTGATTATACTACTTAAAGGTCATTTCAAAACTAGTTTTGTTGAAAGTATAGCACTTTGACAACTAAAATGGACAGTACACCGAGAAAGGAGTACTGCCCATGTATGATATTAACAAACTGGTGCCAAAAAGGGTATGGAATAAATTATTAGAAG
>JACPZF010000034.1 GCA_016195615.1 Candidatus Gottesmanbacteria bacterium
ACAATACCGAGCGTAAACACCAATCGCTTGGTAAAAAAACACCGGAGTCGGTGTACTTTAACAAAAATTAACAGAGAAAGGAGGTGATAAAATCTATCTTGAAATCGTCGTTTAGTGGTCTTGACAAGGGGTACACTTTATATGTTCTTTTAAATACTTCGTTTAATTTAAAAGGAGAACCGATTGTTTGTTCTCCCGAAGATGCGATTTCAACCTTCTTACGAAGCGGTATCGATATTTTAGTGATGGAAAATCTGGTGGTAGAGAAGCCTCTAGTAATAAGCCCAAAAATCGGTTAATCTAAACCTATATGGTTTCCCAAATTAAGCGGGTAAAAATGAGGGTGAAAATTTTCCGGGAACTTTTGCATTATTTTGGAGAAAGAAAAATCTGGTGGTTGGTGCCACTAGTGGTAATTCTTGGACTTATTGCCGTAATCTTGGTTGTCGAGTCAGCCACGGGTATAGCACCCTTCATCTATACTTTTATCTAATTTTATTATTAATAAAGGAAGGACATGAAGGTAATTTTATTCTTGGCAGCAATTATTTCGCTGGGTGTAGCGTTGGCAACGACCAAATTTACCTCGTCAACGCCTAAACCCGAAGATAAAAAATTAATAGCAACCGAATTACCAACGACTAAAGAGGTCGGAAAAATTTTAGGAGAAACGGTTAAGCAGGTGGAACAAGAAATCCAACAAAAGCCGCAAAAATTTGTCGAGCAAACAGCTACTAATGTTATTAATCAAGTTTCATCAGATGCCACCAGCCTATCAAATAACATTATTAATTCCATTATCAGCCAACAAGTTTTGAATACCTATAAAAGTCTCTCTCCTGAGGCAAAAAGTCATGTTCAAGAGGCGATTTGTAAGTAGTCTAGATCTGATTTTTCTTAACCAATTTTTCAACTATTTTCTGAATTCCGGATGAATACTGAAGTGCGTTTTTGGGCCGATTGTAAATATAATCAGGCAAACCTTTCTGTTTAGCAAGTTGCCTTAAAATCCACTTGCGCTTATCCCCTTTAATTTTTAAAGAGAGAGGCAGGTTTTGAGCATAGGCAATAAAAGCCCTGTCTAAATAAGGGAAAAAGATATCAATATCTGATTGTCTAGTCATAAATCTATCTCTTTTGATATCCACTTTAAAAAGATTAAGGGTGTCTTGTTCCATTTTTAATTTCAAATTTCTAATTTCTAATTTTAGATACTTGTTATAGCCGCCAAAAAGCTCGTCTGATCCCTGGCCGGATAAAAATAAGGTAATGCCTTTTTCTTTAGCCACTCGAGAAATGGCATAAAATCCTATCGAGAGAGAAATTTGCATCAGATTGGGATCGATTTTTAGCCGGTGCAGTAAAGGAACAACTTTTTTAGCTGTCTTGGTAATTTCTTTTTCGGATAGAGATAAATAGTTAAAGGGTAAAACCAAATCCGAAGCTAGTTTTTTCGCCAATTCAAGATCTTTAGAATAGTCGCTACCAAAAGTAAAAAGTTCTGGTTTAAATTTTAGATCTTTAGCGTATTTGGCAATAAGAGAACTATCAACGCCGGCGGAAAAAAGTATGCCGACGCTTTTATTTTTAGGAATTTGTGAAAAAGAAGAAGTTAGCAGCGAATCTAATTTGGTAATGATGTTTGTAATCTTAGTAGACATAAAAGCGAAAGTGACAATAGACTATAATACCACCATTATGTTTTATCCAGACAATTTTCCCGAGCCCGTTGACAAAGTATTAAAGGCGGCAGAGGACATTATTGCAGCTTTCAAAAAAGATAAAAGACTGGATGGAAGCAAGTTTCTACGAGTAGTCAAAAATCTTTCCGCTAAAAATTTTTTGGCGCCGATTCCTTCTTGGGCGCTTTTTCTCATCTATTTTCGCCAAAAAAAGTTAACTCCAAAATTAAAAAAATTCCTCATGATTAAACACGTTCGTTCTTGGTCTGGTATTGTGCCGGTTTCGATTTTTACTAAAAATTTTGGTTGTCCGGCGCGCTGTGTTTTTTGTCCGACCGAAGCGAGAGTTCCCAAAAGCTATTTTTCTGATGAGCCGGCGGTGATGAGGGCAATTAGAAACAAATACGACGCTTTTAAACAGGTCAGTTCGCGCCTGACGCAATTGTTTTTATCGGGACACGCCATTGAAAAAATCGAATTGATTATCCAAGGCGGAACCTTCTCGGCGATCAATAATAAATACCGCGAACATTTTGTCAAAAGAGCTTTTGACGCCGCCAACAACGATATTGCCAAACTAATACTTAGTAATAAGAAAAGCAGCCCGGCAGCAAAATCTTTGAAAGCGAGTCAAGCTGTAAACGAAAAGACAAAAAACCGCATTATCGGAATTACAGTTGAAACCAGACCCGATTGGTGTACCGATAAAGAAATTATTTTTTTGCGAAACCTGGGCGTAACCAGAGTCGAACTCGGCGTGCAGAGTCTAGAGGATAAGGTTTTAACCCTGGTTAAACGGGGACACGGTATGAAAGAGGTCATTATGGCAACTAAAGAACTAAAAGAAGCTGGGCTTAAGGTTTGCTACCATATGATGCCGGGTTTGCCCAACGCCACACCAGAAACAGATCTGGCTGGTTTTAAAAAATTATTCAGCGACCCCAATTATCAGCCGGATTTATTAAAAATTTACCCCTGCGTGGTGACTCGAGATTCGGAATTACTAAGTTGGTATCAGACAGGTAAATACAAACCATATGATGACGAAACCCTAACCAAGCTTTTAGTTGAAATAAAAAAAATTATTCCACCTTACGTTCGCATCCTGCGCTTAATTAGAGATATTCCATCCGGCGATATTGTGGCTGGAAGCAAGATTTCCAATTTAAGGGAAGAGGTACAAAAAGACTTAATAAGGTTAGGAAATAGATGTCGATGCGTAAGGTGTAGGGAAGTAGCGCTTAATAATAAATACTTAACAATTAATGCTGGAAAGTTAAAATTAAGGGAAACAAAATACGAAGCATCAGATGGCATCGAGTATTTCTTGGATTATATTGCAGACACCAAAGAGGAAACATTATTTGCGCTACTTCGTCTTCGTTTTCCTTCCTATTTATATAATGGTCATAAACCACTACTTAAAGAACTCGAAGGCGCGACAATTATTAGAGAACTGCATACCTATGGTCTGGCTTTGCCAATCGGATCTCATAAATCATCGCCGCAGCACAAGGGACTAGGCCAAAAACTTTTACAAAGAGCCGAGGAGATTACCAAAAAAGCGGGGATAAAAAAAATTGCTGTAACTAGCGGCGTGGGAGCAAGAGAATATTATCTTAAATTTGGTTATAAGCGCCAAGGAATTTACATGGTAAAAAAATTATAAAAATGTTTTTAAATACAAAGCGATAATTTGTTGTCCGAAAAATAAAGAAATATAGGTGCCAATAATCAAAAACGGTGCCAGAGGGACAGTTTGTCCAAACTTTTTTTTACCAGAAAAAACTAAGCCCAAGCCAATAATTGCGCCCAAAACAAAAGCCATAAATAACCCGGGAATGATTTTAGGAAAGCCCAAAAGAAGTCCCAGCCAAAATCCCAGCTTAACATCGCCTTCGCCAAGGCCGCGGCCGCGGCTGATAAAGATTAAAAAACGAAAAAACAAAGCGACAATAACTCCGGAAATTAAAGCCGGAATAATAAAAGAGAACGCAATTAAGAAATAATAAATAATTGTTATAATGATGGCGCTATTGATAATATCGTCAATGATGATTTCATATTTTAGATCGATAATGAAAATAAGGATAAAGTAACAGGTAGTGAGTAGATAGTAAATAGTAAATAGAAGGTAGAAGATAGAATCGGTTTTAGAAAAAAACGGCCAGAAAGAAATATGGCGCAGGAGAAAAAAAGTTAAAACTAGGGAAAATCCGGTGGCTAATTCTACCAAAGGATATTGCCAGGAAAGTTTTTTATGGCAATAACGGCATTTACCCCTTAAGAATAAAAAACTAACAATCGGAATGAGATCGAGCGGAGCTAATTGTCTTTTACAAAATTCACAATGCGATCTTTTTTTAACAATCGATTTGCCTTTTGGCCAACGATCAATGACGACATTAAAAAAACTGCCGATACAAACGCCGATAGTAAATATCATCAAATAGACCCAAAAAGACAAAAGCATAAAAAAAGTATACCCAATTACTCTTGCCAAAGAAAGTAAGAAGGATTAATATTAGTAAGAACTTTTATGTCAAAACCAATTCTTATCGGTATTGCTGGCGGCACGGGATCAGGTAAAACGACGGTTTTAGAAAAAATTAAAAGCATCGCGGGAGAAAACAAGATCAGCTTTTTGCATCACGATTCTTACTATAAGGACCAAAGCCATAAAAACCCTGAGGAAAGAGTTAAAACCAATTACGATCATCCTGATTCCTTGGAAACGGATTTATTGATAAAACATTTACAAGATTTAATCGCCGGCAAAACGGTTTTAGTGCCGATTTATGATTTCAATAAGCACAATCGAACGAAAGAAACGGAAGAAATAAATCCTACGCCCATAATCATTATTGAAGGAATACTCGTCTTTGTCGATAAAAAATTAAGAGATCTTTTTGATGTTAAAATATTTGTCGATACCGACGCCGATGTTAGATTTATCCGCCGTCTTAAAAGAGATATTAGCGAAAGAGGAAGAAATGTAGACTCCGTAATAGAGCAGTATTTAACGACGGTTCGCCCCATGCATTTAGAATTTGTGGAACCTAGCAAGCGCTATGCTGACGTGATTATCCCCGAAGGCGGCTATAATAAAGTTGCTTTGGAGATGGTTACTTCACGGATTAAAGAGATGCTTGGCGAAGTTTCCTCATAAAATATGAAAGATCCTAAAGCTAAAAACCACGACATTGCTATTTTGACCAATTTTCATAGTCCTACCTACGGGGAAATGGATTTTAATGAGGTCGTATCTAGAGTTATTAAATATATTTCCGAAGATAAAAATAATCACTACAAAATAATAATCGGTACGGATTCGGAATTGACCAATCATCACGTTGCCGATTTTGTAACAGCCGTTGTTTTACACCGGGTGGGTTTTGGCGGAATTTATTTCTGGGGCAGGCTTTCTCATAACAGCATTCACTCGCTTCGGCAACGAATGTGGGAAGAGGCAAGCTACTCTTTACAATTGGCCCAAAGAGTAATCGAAGAATTTAGAAAAAAAAGTCTCTTGCGCTTTAATTTAGAAATTCACGTCGATATCGGAGAAAATGGGGATACGAGAGAAATGATTAATGAGATCGTCGGCATGATAAGGGGGAATGGTTTTGAAGTCAAAACCAAACCTAATGCGTTTGGCGCCTCAAATGTGGCGGATCGGCATACCTAATGGCCAATGGTACTTCTTCATGGTAAGATTGT
Organism: Candidatus Gottesmanbacteria bacterium; assembly: GCA_016195615.1. Taxonomy (GTDB): domain Bacteria; phylum Patescibacteriota; class Microgenomatia; order JACPZF01; family JACPZF01; genus JACPZF01. Next base: position 5,403 of record JACPZF010000034.1, read on the forward strand.
TTTTGTGAGAAAATTACTCTTCTTTTTTAATCTTTTTTTTATTACTCTTTTTATTTCGGGTTGCAGTTTGCCCGGGCAAAAATCCGTTCCTTCCGCTTTGCAGATAACAGCAATTCCCAAAGCAACCGTTTATCTGGATAATAAAGAGTTGGGAAAAACACCTTATTACGACGAAAAAATCCCCGCAGGAGAACACAGCATCCGCTTAAGCGCGGATTCGGCTAATTTTATTTCCTGGCAGCAGCAGGTGAAATTCACACCCCGCATTTTAACGGTCATAAATCGCATTTTGGGTTACACCCAAAGGCAAATTAAAGTTAAAACTCAAACAGGCTATAGATTAATCATCAATGTTCAATTGGCCCAAATTTTAACCCAAGAAACGATTCCGCCAGCAAGTAATTCCGCTACCATCTCGGCCCAAAATACTGTCGCGACTTCTACCTCAACACCCAATCGTCCCAGAGTAAAAATTTTAGACACGGATACCGGCTGGCTTCGGGTGAGAAGCACTCCCAGCATCTCGGCTAGCGAAGTAACCAAGGTCTACCCAGGCGAATTTTATTCCTATCTTGATCAAGAGTCCGGCTGGGTGAAAATAAAATTAGACAAGGATAAGGAGGGGTGGGTGAGCGGCCAATATGTGGAAAAACAACTATAATTAAAAATTCTAAACTCTAAATCCTAAATACTAAAATTTGGCAAACTTCTAGCTAGGACAATTCCCCAAACCATTTTAGCGCCGTTTCTTTTTAAAACTCTGGCGCCTTCAAAAATTGTAGCGCCGGTTGTTGCCACGTCGTCGACTAAACCGATGATTTTATTTTCGACCATCTTTGTCTCTTTCAAAACAAAAGCTCCTTTAATATTTTTTCGCCTGGTATTAGTATCCGAGATCGACATTTGCGGAGTCGTAGGTAATTTACGGATTAATATATCTTCTTGGTAACGCCAATTTTTCTTCATACTAAGTATTTTGGCCAAAATCGCGGCCTGGTTGTAGCCTCTTTCTAGTAAACGTGAGCGATGAAGGGGAATAGGGGTAAGAAAATCGAATTTAGGAAACCAAAAAGAGGGTTGAGTAGAAAATAAATCAATCAAAGTTTCTCCGAGTGAAAAAACATTTTTATATTTTAAAAAATGGACCATTTGGCGTAAAATTCCGCTGTAATCTCCTAAAACAACCATGCCATCAATACCAAAGGGAGTTTTGCATCTTGGGTGGGTGAAACCAAAAGGCGACGGTTTTTCACAAAGGGGACAAAGAGGAGTTGTGGTAAAAACAATTTTACCCTGACACGATGAACATAGATAAGTGCCAATTTTATGGCAGCCAAAGCAAAATTTAGGAAAAAGAAGATCGAGTAGGAAATTTAGGGCCACAAAGAAAGTATAGAGGTATTAAGTATTAAGTATCAAGTATTATGCGGAGGGTAGAGGGGTCGAACCTCTTATCCCTTGCGGGAACTGGTTTTCAAGACCAGCGCATTACCGTCCTGCCCACCCTCCTCCAAATATTTTATTAATTATAGCAAATTCGAGAGCAATTTCTGATATAATGCGACTATTGGAGGAGTCGCATAGTGGTCCATTGCGAGGGTTTGCTAAACCCTTGAGTCGTTAAGGCTCGCGTGGGTTCGAATCCCACCTCCTCCGCCACGTAATAAATTTTTTAAAAGAAAAAATTTAAACGTGGCTGGGACGTTTAATTTCGAAGAAATTATTACGTCCCGCCAAGTGAGCCCTAATCATGTTTTACTATATCTATATCCTTCAAAGTATCAAGAATAACAGTCTTTACATTGGCTATACTTCTGATTTACGAAAAAGATTTAAACAACACAATAATGGTGAAAATCAAGCCACAAAACCTTTTCGTCCTTACAAATTAATTTTCTACGAAGCATTTCTAAACAGAATCGATGCTAAACATAGAGAAGAATGTTTAAAGAGCGGATTTGGAAGAAGAAGTGTTAATAAGGTGATTAAGAAGTACTTGAAAAGTACCTTAAATCCAGTTCAGTTCAGGAAGAGCGTTTATCAAGAAGCATAAAATAATTGACTATAAAATAATTGACTATTGTTAGGGGCACATTCAAGTATTAATCTTTAATTATATGGAAATTACAAATGAGAAGTTAATCGAAAAAGCAAGATCAATTGTGAAACCTATAAAAAATAGGCATGGGTTTACAATCGGCGACTGTGGCTGCGCTCTTGTTACAGACAAAGGAAATTTATACCTTGGCGTGAGTATTGATACTTCTTCCAGTATGGGTTTTTGTGCCGAACATTCTGCAATCGCGTCTATGATTACTAATCAAGAATTTAAAATCAAAACCATTGTTGCTGTTCTTGAAGACGGAACAGTTCTTCCTCCATGCGGTAGATGCAGAGAATTTATGTACCAAATCGATAAAGATAATTTAAATGCAAATGTGTTAATAAAAAACGATAAAGTAGTTAAGCTTAAAGATTTACTTCCTTATTTGTGGGACGGGGGCTTATAGGACACATGGGTTCCAGATCCGTATGCTCCGCTGAAACGCCGGGGTTCTACCCGACCCATCACCTATGGTCAAATAGCTTGTCACGGCTTGCTAAATTTCCCCAATTAAAACATTTTTCACTTTTGAAGCCTGGAGAAGTGCACGGGGCGTGTTTATAGGACATCGCTTCGCTCCAAAATACTAGGCTTTTTGATTTTGTTGGTTTTATGATATCCGAAGCTGTCTGTTATGGAGAATAAATTTGGTTTTAATCATCAATAGTACCTGCTGTCTTTCTTCCGCAGTTTCGTACTGAAAAACATTATTTTATCTTTTGCAGACTTTCGTTTAGCGATAATCCAATAATATTTTCCAAAGTTGAATAATCTCCTGCGTCAGCTTTCTGTAGGGTTGAAATATATCTTTTTCTGTCTCTTGTATTTTCGGCCTTTATTTCTAATGGCGGCAGATTTAGACAAAGTAAAATATATATCGTTAGCATTCTGGCAATACGGCCGTTATAGTCTTGAAATGGATGAATAACGACGAATGAGTGTTGAAACCAGGCTAGAAGTTTAACTATTTCTGTTATAAATTCTGAATTTTCTACGTTTGGTAAATGTTTTATTCTCTCATCCAAGTCTTTGCATAAATTGTCGATCATTTGGGGAATCAGAAAAGATCTTGGTGCTTCTTTGCCGGAGTAGGTACCCCAATTGTGCGAAACTTTCCCGCCCACGTTGGAAAAATCCAACCGAAAGAAACTTGATGCAATTTACAGATAAATTCTGGGGAAATAGGCGTTTTGTTATTTGATTTTATCAAACCGTACAAAAAATCCAAACCCTTTTTGGTTCCTTCAATCTCAAGCTTAAGCAGTTTGTTTCTTGAAAGAATTCCAAAAGCAGTTTCTTTATACGAAGTTGCGCCTTCGGGCTTAGTGGAAGATGTTTTCATTTTACTCCAAACAGCGAGGAAACCATCTTCTTGGTTACCGATTCCCCTTCCAGTTTGGTGGTTCGAAGAATAATATCAGGCATAAAAGAACGGAAAAAAGCTAAGAGTGAGTTTTTCCTGTTTTTTATCTTTTGATATTTTCGGTATGATTGTTGTAATCTAATGATATTTTGTTTTGTCATAGCTTAATTATTTTAACATAAGTGCGATAATTACCAAAATACTTTGCGAGACACAGTATAATAACAAAGGAGATAAGGGGGCTTATAGAATAGTCGGGTTCCAGACCCTAATGCTTTAATAATTGTGAGCCATGTCTATGAAAAAATTATGGGTTGGATTGTGTATTTTTGTCTTACTATCGTTCTGTGTCCAAAGCGCCGAGGCTGCTTATCATTTTTCTGAGTTTAGGGCTCGTCTTCCTCTCCATATTTTTAAAGCAGATACGGTCCCGAGTGGAATTTCACCACAGATTATTAAAGCAGTTTATCATCTGCCCCCAAGAGGGGGCCACGGCACGATTGCCATCATTGGCGCTTATGACGATGTGACAATCGAAAACGATCTGCGAGTTTTTAGTAGCACCTTTCGACTACCAGAGTGTACGAGTAGAAATGGTTGTTTGGAAAAACATCTAATGGCCAAAAAACTTCAATCAAAAGCTGGGTGGAATCTGGAAACCTCACTTGATGTTGAATGGGCCCACGCCATCGCGCCCGATGCTAAAATTCTTTTAGTTGAGGCGAGAAGTCCGAGTGGTGCAAATCTATTGAAGGCTGTCGATTATGCCGTTTCCAGATCGGATGTTGTTGCCGTCTCCATGAGTTGGGGTGGAGCGGAATTTCCAGAAGAAAAAAGTTTAGACAAACATTTCGTGAGTAAATCAGGCGCCGTATTTTTTGTCTCCTCAGGAGATAATGGCTGGGGGCCATCGTGGCCTGCCTCATCTATAAACGTGGTCTCGGTTGGCGGAACAACACTTTTATTAAATAATGATAATTCACTAAGTCGCGAGGAGGCCTGGCGAGGAAGTGGCGGAGGAGTAAGCGCGTATGAGACCCAACCTGTCTTTCAAAGTTCATATTCAATTTCCAAAGCCCACGGTATGCGGGCAATTCCGGATGTTTCCTATAACGCCGATCCCCGCTCAGGCTTTTCTGTCTATGCTAAAGAAAAATGGTATGTATTGGGTGGAACATCAGCCGGAGCTCCGCAGTGGGCAGCAATTCGTTCTCTTGGACTCTCTGCCGCAAATGATAAATTTTATTCGGATAAAGCAACTTCTTCCCATGCCGCTTTTTTCCGCGACATTATAAGCGGCTCAAATGGAGATTGTAAGTATTACTGTGAAGCGCGAAAACGTTATGATTACGTCACGGGATTAGGCAGTCCTGTTACTGTGAATTTTTGAGCGGAAGACAACTTTTACATAAACAAGTTATAGCTCTTTAAAAACGAAATGTCAGGTTTTGTAGTATCCTAAAAGAGTGATACGCATTAACCTGTCCGATGATGAAAAACATCTTCTTAAAGGATATTTTACCACATCACCCATAGCGCTTATCCGGTTGAAAGCCCA
>JACPZF010000039.1 GCA_016195615.1 Candidatus Gottesmanbacteria bacterium
AGGAGATATTTCGAAATATAGACCAAATATCAAAAATTGCATCTAGACCATTAGTTCCTTTTTCCAAATTTTGAGCGTATGCCGGCGTGATGCCCATAACATTATCTTTTAATAAAGAAAAATATTGTATTGACGAGATGGGTTTTGTTACAAAAAGCACGTCCAGTAAATTAGAAGTAAAACCTATTGCGCCGCCGCCGTTATAGGAAGTATTAGACAATTGTTGCGGTGTTGGACAACCATCCATCTGGCAGTTTAGGCCTTCGATAGTTACAGCAATAACGCCTCTTTGTGTCCAAACTCCCAGAGAATCTCTTCCTCCAGCAATCCATTTTTCAAGACTTTGGTTTGGGTTAAGTTGCGTGTTTATAACATCTCCAATGGGTGGATACCCCAAGCCATTACTATTTATAGAATTAGGGGTTATAGAACTAGGGGATGCTGCCCACGTCTCCTTTTTTACCATTCCTATTGTTCCGAAAAATAAAACAATAAGAGTAAAAACAAAAAAACTTTTCAAAGTGAAGATATTTTTTGTAATTCTCATATATAAGGACTATCTTTAATGTAACAAGAACTTATCTTTTTTGTCAATCAAGTTTTTTGTGTCCTTGCGTAATAAATTAACTGGGTACATCAAAAAAGAGTACGTTAGTACCAGTGAATTCCTTAATAAATTTTAATATTAACCATGATAAAATCATCAGCCCAAAACCCAGTAGGGCAAAAGTTATTCTTCCTTGAGCGTTTTCAATATCTTTGGGATCTCCTGCCGACGTTAACCACTTTATGCCTCCGGAAATGATCATTACGAAAAAAACCATTGATGCTCCGGAAACAGCAATTCCCAATATTTTTGAAAAAATAGTATTTAAACAATCGAAATTTTCTGGTTTGTCAGGACAAACGCCTGCGTACACATAGGTAGGACGAAAGAGAAGACCAAACACGGTGGCCAAAAAATAACTTAGCAATAAAAAAACTCGATAAATCTTTTTAGATAGCATATAAACTAAAAGTAGCATAGAACAAATATTGGCGCAAGTTCTTGCAAAAGAATAAAAGCTGACTCATAATAATTAATACAACTATGATATCTATTTTAACTAAGCTCTTTCTTGCTAAAGTTTTAGGCTTGACTTTATTATTGATTACAAATACTAGGGTTTATGCCATACCAACGGCACTAGGAGATATACCCACAGAACCTGGTCCATTAGCGGGTTGGTTTTTAAGTAGTGCAATTGGGATTGCCGGCGGACTCGCTTTCCTACTGATACTATACGGAGGTTTTTTGTTTATGACCTCTGCCGGAGACCCCAATAAATTACAAGAGGCAACCGATGTTATTTTGTCGGCGATATCCGGATTATTAATGATTCTTTTTTCCATGTTTTTGCTTAAACTAATTGGTGTAAGTATTTTGGGACTATAAATTATGTTAAACATTGTTTTGGCTGATGACTTTAATCAGTCTCTTCAGAACGTTACAAATATCACTCGGGTATTGCCTGACGCCAAATATGCTGATATTGGGGCAATTCTCTCCGAACTCATAAAATACATTTTGCCTCTTTCTGGTATTCTATTACTAGTATTCGCAATTATGGGAGGATTCGATCTTCTCACTTCGGGTGGCGACCCAAAAAAAACAGAGGCAGGAAAAGAAAAGCTTACCGCTGCCATTATTGGCTTCTTAATTGTTTTTAGCGCCTTTTGGATATACCAAATAACAAAATATATATTTGAAGTCAAATGAGCCTATGATTCATATCATAAAACAAATCTACGCCGTAAATATAGATAATGCTTTTACTCTTGGTGAGAGAGGCAATATGGTTAGTAGAACTTTTCCAACCTTAAGTGCTTTTATTTTTCCCTTAATTAAAAATGCCTTCGTCTTAGCGGGTATTATTTTAATACTTCTTCTGGTTTTTGGCGGAATAATGTATCTTGTAAATGCGGGATCTGGAGACAAAGAGGGCCTGGAAAAAAGTAAAAACGCTTTGACAACATCAATTCTAGGCTTTATCATTATTTTTGCGGCCTTTTGGATTATACAGATTATTCAATTCATCACAAAACAGGATATACTTAATTCTAATTTATGATTTGGCAAATTTTTGGAACCATCAAGACGCCCTACCTAGGAAACTATGCCAAAGGGGACGAGGGCCAAGGTTTAATTCTTTTATTAAACAATACCCTTAAGCTTCTATTTGTCGTCGGTGGCATTATTATGGTTTTTAATCTGGTCTTTGCCGCTTTTCAGTTTTTAAATTCGGGCGGGGATCCGAAAAATATTGAAACTGCCTGGAATAAAATTTGGCATTCATTAATTGGCTTATTAATAATCGTGGCTTCATTTTTAATCGCTTCAATTGCCGGAATCATATTTTTTGGCGATCCTACCGCTATTTTAAAACCAAAAATTTATAGTCCCTAAAATATGTTTTTGTTGATATATTCATTGATTACTAAAGTAACTGATCTGGGAGATATTGGTGATCCAAACACAAAAGGTGGTCTTGGCGCATTTAGCAATGCCTTCGGTTATGGTCCAGGCGACCCAGGAAACAAACTCGCTTCTTTAGTTTCTCGTATCGTCGGCGTCATCACTATTGCCGCTGGGATTTGGTTTTTGATTCAGCTTTTGCTTGCGGCTTTTAAATGGATTAATTCGGGCGGAGATAAAGCCAATATTGAGCAGGCTAGAGATCATTTGACAAGCGCCGTAATTAGCTTGGGAATTTTGGTCGCGGCCTATGTTTTGGCCGGACTGTTTGGTATTATTTTTGGTTTGGATATTTTGAATCCGCAAACGATAATACCAAAATTGGGACCGTAACCAATTTTTAATTTGAAATTTAAAATTATGCTTACTTTACTCTCGCAAATTACTAACCCAGCCATCAGCGCTAACATTGGCACCCCCGGTGATTTTGCCGGCAAGCTCGCTGGTTTTATTGCCGTTATTCTCAAACTCGGCCTGGTCATTGCCGCTGTCATGTCTTTGGTCTATCTTCTTTGGGGCGCTTTTGAATGGGTGGTTTCCGGCGGCGACAAAACCAATCTGGAAAACGCGCGAAACAAAATTGTTCACAGCGTCATCGGTTTAGCCATTGTTGCCTTACTTATTGCCATTGCCCAATTTGTCGGCGGCTTTTTGCAGATCAATTTACTAAATTTGCCAATTCCGACTGCAGATCAATTTACTAAATTTGCCAATTCCGACAGCAGGAGACATATAGACCAATTTTTAATTTATGTTACTCGGTCTTTCTTTAAACATCGGCGGGGCGCTGGGCGCAGGCGGCAATCCTTTTAAAATTACCGACATCGGTGTTTTTATCAGCGCCGCTTTTGGCGTGGGTATCATTTTGGCCGCCATCGGCACTCTTATCTATCTGCTCTGGGGCGCTTTTGAATGGATCACTTCCGGTGGTGACAAAACCAATCTGGAAAACGCGCGAAACAAAATTGTTCAC
>JACPZF010000014.1 GCA_016195615.1 Candidatus Gottesmanbacteria bacterium
CTTTCAACCGGATAAGCGCTATGGGTGATGTGGTAAAATATCCTTTAAGAAGATGTTTTTCATCATCGGACAGGTTAATGCGTATCACTCTTTTAGGATACTACAAAACCTGACATTTCGTTTTTAAAGAGCTATATATGATTGATACGAAGTTAAAACCACGACAGATAAAAATTCTGGACATACTTTCCCAAACTCCAATTAGAGGTGTCGAAATAGCAAATAAAATCAAAGATTTCTATCCAATGTCTAAAGCAACTCTAATGAGGGAAATGACCTTTCTTATAAGTCAAAATTATATCAAGGTTCAAGGAAAAGGAAAAAATACTGTTTATATATCTTCGCAGGATCCCTTTTTGAAATATATAGATATTGAGGAATATTTCAAGGAAAATTCTCCTTTTAGAGTCGGAGGAATAAAAAATTTTAAATTAGATGTTGTTAATAAGTTTAAAAATGCCTTTTCAAACAAAGAAAAGAAAGAACTCAACTTAATTTCAAAAAAACTTAGCGAACAAAAAAAGAAAATAGATCCAAGTATTTTTAAAAGAGAAATAGAACGTTTTACAATTGAGTTTGCCTGGAAGTCTTCAAAAATAGAAGGAAATACCTATTCACTGCTGGAAACGGAAATTTTAATTAAACAAATGAAAGAAGCGGTGGGACACACAAAATATGAAGCATTAATGATCCTTAATCATAAAAACGCAATTGATTTTATTTTACAAAATTCAAGTGAATTTAGGACATTGACTTTAAATAAAATATTTAATCTTCATAATATTTTAACTAAAGATTTAGAAATTTCATCAGGAATTCGAAAAAATAAAGTGGTAATTACTGGAACTGAATATATGCCTTTGAGTAATTCCAGAGAAATCGAAAACGCACTGGAGGAAATTATTAAAACAATAAATACAACCGATTTTCCCTTAACGAAGGCGTTAATTACGGTTCTAATGATTGCCTATTTGCAACCGTTCGTTGATGGTAATAAAAGAACGGGAAGAACTTTGGCAAACGCTCTTTTAATAGCCTACGACTTGTACCCTCTGTCATATCGTGATGTGAATATAGTTGAATATGTTAAGGCGATGCTTTTGTTTTATGAAACGAACAATATTTATCATTTCAAACAAATTTTCGTTAATCAATTTTACTTTTCAGTAAATAACTATTTTCAGCAATAAGTTCGGATAGTGTCCATTAGGGTACTTCGACAAACTCAGTATTATAAGGAGCATTTTCTTCTCAGAACCTCACAAGGCTCTAGAATTATTCTAGACAATCAGTTGCTTTTGTGTTATAGTACGTCTACTAAAATCTCCTGCAACACCGTAAGGTCTTTGCAGGATTTTTTATTGGAGAAAATGATAAGATAGAAACATGACCAAAGAAAGATGTCTAATTTTAATAGACGGTAGCAATTTTTATTTCAAGCTTAAAGATCTTAAATTAGGGCGCCTTTTGGATTTTGATTTCAAGAAATTATTAAAAAAATTAACAGGAAATCACAAATTAGTAAAATGCGTATATTTTATCGGAAAAGTCAGAACAGACGGAACAGAACATACTCAAAAATTATTTAACGACCAAAGAAAATTACTATCAAGGCTGAGACAGAGCGGAATTAGTTATTCGCTTGGTTATCTCCTAAAATCAGATGGTAAATATCGCGAAAAAGGTGTTGATGTAAATATGGCTGTTAATATTCTTGTTGCTTCATATGAAAACATATGCGACCGTATTATTCTAGTTTCCTCAGATACTGATTTACTCCCAGCAATAAAGAAAGCCAAAGAAAAGGGCAAAAAAGTTGAATATATTGGATTTTCTCATCAGCCTAGTTTGGCGATGATTGCTAATTGCACAGAATCAAGATTGTTAAAGAAAGAAGATCTAGTGTAATTTTATAGTTCGGATAGCGTCCACTAAGGGGAGCATTTTCTTACAGGGCCCCACTGGTCTTTTGGTATGATAAAATATACTGGTGGTTATTACAAAATCAGAACCCTTCACAAACAAAGAAATAGAAAAACTCAAAGAACTTTTTGAGGTTTACATAAAAACGGTAATAGATGTAAGTAAAAAAATTTGTTCAGCGGGCTGCGATCGTCACTACGAGTCAGAAAAAATTCTTTTAGATCGGGGGTCAAGACAAGAAGACCTATGGGGTGGTGGGATAGATTTGGAAACAAAAGCCGTTGATTGTAATTCGATGATTAATATTCGGCCCACTATTAATAACAGTAATGAAGTAATTGATAAGAAAATTAGAGAAGAATTTGAAAGACTTTCTAAATTCTTTTTTAAAAATATTTATGAGCAAAAATAAAATTATTCTTTCTTCCCTGGCAATTGATCTAAAAAGAGTGGCCTTAGGACTACAAAGAAATTCATTTTCGATGGCTAAAAGATTTGAGCAGGAAGCTTATAAAAGAAAATCTGAAATTGATACCAAGGATTTAGCACCATACATGCAGGCTTTGTTGTCAAGATTGGACAAGTCCTTAACAAGCAGTAGTTTAGAAAGAAAAGCCGAAGATGCATTGTTTTATAGTACTCTAATCCAAAATTATGTGCTTTATAAATAAGTTCGGTACGAATTACCCTTACACAATTCGACTAAGTGTTCTTCCGTTTTTTGAGTAACAAAAAGATTAAGCTATGCCTTTAATAAGTAAACCCAGCGAGAAAGGGGGTGAGAAAATGAGCACAAGATTTCAAAAAATAATTTCTGGTCTTTTTCTCGTTAGTGCCGCAAGTTTGCTATTTGCTGGCTGTAGTCTTTATCCAACGACCACAGTAAATGTTACTCCCAGCGCGGCGCCAACCGCGGCAATGATGGCCAATAAAGTCGATTTGCAATTTGGCAACCACCCAGGGATGAAACTTCCAGAGCAAGATGTTTTTGTCATGGGACCAGTTGCTAGTGAAGTCTGGCGACTTGAAGCCGTCGATGCCTTAAAGCCAGAAAATATGAAAAAAATGGTTTATAGCACGGCGGCTATGACACCGCACGATCCTTTCAAAATAGGAGCTAGACCGCTCGGTCCTTTTGCCAAGGGGGCAAGCTTAGGCTTTACTCTTGACGATTGGCTCGCAGCCAGCGGTTCCGGTACTTATAGTTGGGAAGGTGATAAGGCCCAACTTAATCTATCTTTTACCAAACTCGTTCCTAACGCGACTTATACGGTTTGGTGTTCGAGATTAACATTCCCGCCAAATCCTAAAATAGTGGACAGTCCTTGCGGTGCCGCTGATGGTTCAGAAAACACGTTTAAGACTGATCCCAGTGGAAACGGTTCGTTTATGTTAAGTCTTAAGCCGCTGGAAGAAAGTACCAAAGAAACCGCCACCGTGATAGCAGTTGCATATCATCGCGACGGAAAAACGTATGGTGCTGAACCAGGAGATTTTGGTAAAGTTACTCATGTTCAAATAGTAGCTTTGATACCAGTTCCGACAGCAACATCAACGGTAAGCAAGTAGAGTAAAACAGAAAATTTGTCTAAAATCCTGCATCCGAAACGGTGCAGGATTTTATTGGTTAAAGGGCATTAAAAGTTTTTTAATAAAAGGTGTTTTCGGAAACTTTATAACTTTATTTAGCTCTCCTGCTTGTTCAATCTTGCCGTCAATCATAATGGCAAGTTTTTCAGAGAGGAAAAGAGCGTCTTCGTGATTGTGGGTTACCAGTATTTTTGGTATTTCTAGTTTTGAAAATAGCTTTCTTAATTCACTAGCAACATCTACTTTCGTAACTTGGTCAATGTTTGACAGCGGTTCATCTAAAAGAAGAAGATGGGGCTTAATTGCCAGAGCTCTTGCCAAACCAACTCTCTGTTTTTGACCACCGGAAAGCTCCTGGATTCTTCGTTTTTCAAAACCCATAAGTTCTACTAAGCTAAGCATCTCTTTCGCCATTGCTTCCTGGTCTTCTTTTGATTTGCCCCTAACGGCAAGGCCATAAGCGACATTGTCCATTACATTAAGATGGGGAAATAAACCATAATCTTGAGGTAAATAACCAATGTTGCGCTCCTCAATAGGAACATTTGTGATGTCTTTATCATTGAGAGTAATTGTGCCTTTTTTAGGTGTTAAAATACCCAAAATAGTCAGAAGAAGCGTGCTCTTCCCGCTCCCCGAAGGACCCATTAAAACAAGGGTTTCTGTTTGGCCAACGTCAAGCGAGAGATCTTTAATAATAGATCTATCGCTGTAGCCTGCTTCGATATTTTTTAGACTAAGTCCTTTCATGTTAATTTCTTAAATGAAATGATGGCCAAGGTTGATGCGGTTGTTACCAGGATGGTTGCGGCAAGCGCCTCAATCGTTAAGGTTTTGGCTTGAGTTGCGATAAAGGTGGGAATAATTTCTGTCTGGTAGGGTATAACGCTGGCAAAAAGTAAGCTTCCTCCCAACTCCCCCATGGCCCGTGACCAGCACAAAGAAACACCTGCTCCGATGTCTTTAAAAGATAGAGGGATAAATATCGTTGTAAAGACCAAAAAAGGATTTGCTCCTAAAGAACGGGCTGTTAAGTTCATGCCAGTCTGTTTAATTTCCCGAAAGCGTCTGGTGGTAAAGGAAACAACAAAAGGAGCTGAAATAAAAAATTTCGCAATAACAAGGGCGGTAAAAGTAGAGGCTAAATTAACATGTAGAGGTGAGTTTGGTCCAAGCATTAAAAGAAATATCATACCCTCAGCAATCGGCGGAAAGGTTTGGGGAACGTCAACGGCCAGCGTTTCTACTAAAAGTTTCCCTTTAAACTCTTTCATCGTCAAAACATAGGCCAGCGGGACCCCAAAAATAATCGCAAGAGCGGCGGTGGCAAAAGCCGATAAAAGACTCAGGCCTAAAGCGGTAAGAATGCGACTGTTTCCAAATGCACCCAAAACAGCGCTAAATGAACCAACGGCGGCAATATATTGATAAAGAAAGGTTGAGATGGAAAAAATAAGAACGAGTCCTGCAAGAAAATAAAGAATTACTATGTAGTTTTTGGTGCCAAACTTCATACAAAATATTATAATGCTTTATATGAAAAAGAAAACGGAGGCAGTTCTTGCTTGCCCCAAATGTGATACTCCGCAAAAGGCACACATGCCGACTAACGCCTGCCAATATTTCTACAAATGCACCAACTGTGGAGAAATACTAAAACCTCAAAAGGGAGACTGTTGTGTTTTTTGCTCTTACGCCGATAGTAAATGTCCACCAAAACAAGAAGAAGAGTAAGTTATAAAATAAGTTCTCATATAGTCCATCAGTCGGAGCAAGTGACTTTGGAACCTATCAAGGCTCCGCTCTTTATTTATATATGGTACAATAATATCATGGGTAAAGTAGCACTCACAGATTTAATAATAGAACTCCATGTTCCCGACTTTGATAAAGTTTTAGATTTTTATGGAAAATTAGGATTTAAGAAAGTTTGGGAATATCCTCCAAAAGATCAATCTGGTTATTTAGTGATGAAACGAGGGGAAAGTGTAATTGCGTTTTTTTGTGGTAATAATGAAGTATATAACCATCCATTCTTCAAAAGGTTTCCTAAAAACACAGTTCGTGGTTATGCCGTTGAGTTGGCTATTTATATATCCGATAAGCCTATTGATGATTATTATCAAGAAGTTGTTAATAATGTAGGAGAAAAATATATAGTACAGCCATTAATAGTTAAACCTTGGGGTTCTAAAGATTTTCGTATGATTGACCCATTTGGATTTTATCTTCGTTTTGGAGAGCCAGACAATATTCTTCAAGTATAAGAGGTTCGGATAGCGTCCACTAGGGGGAGCTAGATTTTGAAATCTTTAACCTTTTGTTTAATTTCTTCTTTAACTTGTTTCCAATCAATTTCAACATGTATTTTTGGAGAGGGTTGTGTTTCGGCATCTCTAAAATAAACCAATGATTTTAAAAGATGGATCTCGTTGTAGTCAGTCTTGGGATATTTTTCTTTTAGTTTTTGAAATAAAAAAGGTAGATTGTATTCCTTCAGAAGAAAATACATATCAATAAAATCTTTTTTGCTACCCCTTGCCGAAATGGTAATGATTTTCGTACAAGCAATATCTAGAACCGAAGAAAGATAAATTCCCTCCCAGTTAATTTTGTCTTCTAATAAATTGTATGGATAGTAAAGGAATTGTAGTTGTGTTTTCTCAAGGAAACAATTTAAGGTTCCCACCGCCATTGAAAGATCATTTAATTGACCGATTTTTTCTAAACCTGGTTGTAGCTCTTGGGGATTAAATTCTTTTTGTGAAAAAAAATCTAAATCCATTGATTCTCGATGGCCGATTTGTAAGGTGAGAGCGGTTCCGCCGGATAAATAAAAATTCTTTAAAAAACTTACCTCTTTTAATTTTTCAAGAATTTTTTGGGTGTTTTCGGGAAGAGTGTTTGTGTACATTATGAAAAATAGGTATGCCAAAAATTTTTAGATTTTGGTTCCATTCTAGGCGATCTTAATATTTTTTTAAGGTAGGTTCTGTTGACATTGTCAAACAGCCATTTTAGGGCGTTTTTATCTCCCTTTTCTAAAATTGTTTTAGCAATATATGCTTTATTTTTTTTCCAATTTAATTGCCTTAAATTATCACCCCAGAAATATTTTAAAATGCTGTTGGAAAGCCTTTTCATGCTACTATATTATACCTCGGTGGGTATCAAATATCCATTCCTTGGGGTGGTCCAAAGTAAAGACAAAATAGGTTCTCACATAGTCAACCAGTCGGAGCCAAGCTTGACGAGAGGCATAATAAGCTATCTTGTCAAATGGATTTATCCAGTCATATCGGGCTATTTTACCCTTTATCTCCAAGTTCTGAAGTGTCATCTTCAAAAGTAGCCGTTTTTCGTGGACTTCAGAACTTTCAAACAATTTGCTGGCATTAGAAGCCAGTTTTAGCAGATATTCTGAGGTCAGATAGTATTCATCATCTGCAAAGTGCAGTTTGGCAGTCTTGCCGTTGATTTCCTTTTGTTTTGCCCGATACTCTTTTCGTTTTTCCTCATACTTGTCTTTAGTAATTCGCCGATGACCGTAGTTTTTGTTCTTGTTCAAAACCCCAAGGATCCGATCCTTGAGAAGTTCGTCCTTAGAGGGAAGTTTAAGGCGGTAGAAATATGAGGACTTGGCTACGCCCAGGAGTTTTAAAAGATTAATTCTGCCCAAGGCAATTAATTTTTCCCGAAGACGTCTTTTGATGACGGCTATTAGCCATTGGTAAATAGTTCCCTTACTACTTCTTTTTTTTTAGCTTCTCCAACTCAATAGTTAAAGCTCCCACAATTTCTTTAAAAATAGTGTTTTCTTTCTTGAGTTTGCCAAACTCCAGAACACTCACTCTGTCTTCAGCAACCTGCCACCTGAGCCAGGCGTAAATGGTTCTTTCGGAAATACCATACTTTTCTGCTAGGGACTTAACAGATTCTCCCTTTTTCACCTTGTCTAGGATCTCGGACTTAACTTCCGAAGCAATGTTAGCCATAAATACCTCCTTAAGCTGATGATAAATATATTCTGAAAGTTTTGCACTTTCAGGTCCAGTTTAAGGGGTACCGGTCAAGGCGATTAAACATACTTAGATTATATCGAGTCAGACTCGATTATACTATGCTGTCACTTGTCTATTGACTTGTCTTTTTACTTTTGAAATACTTGGTTTGTGGCAGAAGAAACGAAAAAAAATTCCTACGGCAAGCGTCCTCTTTGGCAATGGGTTTTAATTTATATCGTGATTGGCGCGGTTGTTTATGGCGTAGTTTACTATTTTTTCTTTGCTAACAAGGGCGGCTATAACTACTCCGGAACTCCCCAACAAAATTCTTCTCTTTATAAATAAAGGTAGATATATTACTGACGCTCGAAAATTTAAAGTTAAACCCGAGGGTTTTGATCACTTGCTAGATATTAGTGTATAATCCTATCTCATGAATCTTGCAATGCAGCTTGGAAAAACGCTACTTTTAAAACCATTTTTTATTGCCTTTATCATTAGTTTCATCTCCACTCCTTTTGTCATCAGACTCGCTAATTATTGGGGCTTAGTTGACGATCCGCAAAAAAGGAAACACCCGGCTCATACCGAAGCAAGGGTAATTCCTAGAGCTGGCGGCTTAGCAATTTTTTTAGGTATTTTGGTAGGAACTGCCTTAACCGTTACTTTTTCTAAACAATTAGTAGGCATCCTTTTGGGAGCAGGGCTTATCGTTGGTGTCGGCTTAGCGGATGATAAGTTAGACCTAAATCCCTACTTTCGCTTTGCGACCAACATTTTGGCTGCACTTCTTGTCGTGGGCTCGGGAATTGGCGTCTCTTATATTACCAATCCTTTTGGTCCAGGGGTTATCCATCTCGACGCTTGGCGAATCTCGTTTGATTTTTTAGGAAGACACTCCCTCCTCTTTTTGGCCGATTTGTTAGCCATTGTCTGGATTGTTTGGTGTACTAATATGGTTAATTGGAGTAAGGGGGTTGATGGCCAAATGCCCGGGTTTGTGGCCATTTCGGCCATCGTTTTGGGCCTTTTGTCTTTTCGCTTTACCATGGTGGATTTGGCCCAGTGGGTGGTAGCCAGTTTGGCTTTTATTACTGCCGGAGCTTATTTAGGTTTTTTACCTTTTAACTTTTACCCGCAAAAAATCATGCCCGGCTATGGCGGCGGGGCCTTGGCGGGATATTTACTTGCAGTTTTAGCCATCACCTCCGGCGGAAAAGTCGCAACGGCCCTATTGGTTTTGGGTATCCCCTTTCTTGATGCCGGTTATACAATTATTAGAAGACTACTACAACGAAAGTCCCCTTTCTGGGGTGACCGCGGGCATTTACATCATAAGCTTTTAGATCTTGGTTGGGGTAAAAGGCGCGTTGCCTTGTTCTATTGGGTACTCTCTGTTATACTCGGCCTGATAGCCTTAAATTTAAGCTCCCAAGAGAAGTTATTTGCTATTTTGGCTGTCGCTTTAGTGTTGGGAGGTCTACTTTTGTGGTTAAAATTATTCTTGCCCTCATTTACGCGACCAGACCGCGACAATGGATAAAAAATTTGGCCGTTTTTGCCGCGAGTATTTTTACGGGCCAACTTTTTAACGGTGAAATATTTAAAAACTCGCTTTCGGCTTTTATTATTTTTTGCGCCCTTTCCGCTGCGACTTATCTTTTTAACGACGTTATTGACGTCAAAAGAGACCGTTTTCATCCGGTAAAAAAACTTCGCCCCGTTGCTTCCGGCACTCTACCTATTCCTATCGCTATGGCCGCATCACTAGTTTTGGCTCTTGGTGGATTGTATTTTGCCGCGGGTATCATACCGACCTTCTTTTTAATCTCGGTTTTATATTTAGTTTTGCAGCTGTCTTATACGTTGTTTCTTAAAAATATCGCGGTTTTGGATATCTTGGCGATTGCGTCAGGATATATCTTGCGAGTCTTAGGCGGAGAGTTTGCCACTGGATTCCACGTGACGTTTTGGCTTTTAATCTGCGTCATTTCCCTCTCTTTGTTTTTAGCTATCGGCAAAAGAAGAGCGGAATTAACTCTTCTTTCCGGTTTTAAACCAAATACGCGTCCTTCTTTGGGTCATTATAGCGACCGCCTCTTAGATATCTATCTCTCCATGTTTGCCAATTCTACCTGGTTTTCTTATGCTCTCTTTACTTTTCTGGAGCCTCCCATTGCGCCGCGAAATCGCTTGTTTTTTTATATCGAAGATCTTTTCCCCTCTGGACTTACTAGAAAATGGCTTGTTATTACAATACCTTTTGTTATCTATGGTTTAATGCGCTATGCGCAGCTAATCTATGAGAAAAAGGAAGGAGAAAGCCCGGAAAAAGTAGTTCTTGGTGATCGCCCCTTACTTGCTACTGTTGTCATTTGGATACTTTTGGTAATATTTTTAATCTATCTTGTCCGCCACTAGTTCTAACCGAAAGTAAACGCATATAACATGATCCCCGGGGTCATAAATTCCAAACGCAAAAGGTGTTTTCCGCTTTTGCCGTGTAAATTAATAAGATTATAAAGCCGGTCGCGATCGACTTCCACTACTCCTTCCTTTACATCATCTCCCATATTTGTCTCAGAAACGATCTTATCATCGAGAAAAACCTTTACTTTACCCAAGGTGTTATCCGGCGGTCTCATCACCAGAAAAACCTTATCGGAAAAAAAGTTTAAGATCAAAACGGCTTTATTTTGGGCCGCAGCGTATTCATTTTCGATTATCCATTGACCGCCAAGGGAAAAAGAATTATCAGAGATATTAGCAGGTGTGATTAAGTTTTTTTCTCCGGGCGAAAGTGAACCATCGGGATAATAAAATTCCATTCTTTGCGACCCAAGGTAGGTTTCCGGAGTAAAGCTATTTTTGGGCGTGTTGTCAGGCAGGCCTAGGGTTTGCTCCTTTTCCCTGCCGCGACCGGATTCGGCTAGTAAATCTTGAATAGCTTTTTCCGTTTCTTCATAATTTCCTTCACCGAAGTGCGTATAGCGAATAATACCTTTGGCGTCGATTAAATACTTAGCTGGCCAATAATGATTATTGTAAGCCATCCAGGTAGCGTAATTATTGTCTTGAGCCACAGGGTAATTGATGTGATATTGGGAAATCGCCTGCTTAACATTTTCCGTATTTTTTTCAAACTCAAACTCTGGGGTGTGAACACCAACCACGGTAAATCCCTCATTTTTATATTTTTCGTACCAGCCGGTGACGTGAGGCAGCGTTCGGATACAATTAATACAGGTATAAGTCCAGAAGTCGATGAGAATCACTTTTCCTCGCAATTCCCTCATGGTTAACGGATGATCAGTATTTAGCCATTTGGTAATGCCAGTAAACTCGGGTGCAGGAGTATTGGTATTAAATAAACCTGAGGTGCCAGATGGTATGAGAGATTTCTTGCCTTTTAATACGTCAAGCTCTTGTCTTACGATGCTGCTATTTTCAAAGCCATTCAATCCGATCGAAGGGAAAGAACTGAGCAGTTTGAGTTGTAGAACTTTATCGTAGTTAAAATAAATTGCGATTGCAGTCAAAATCATAATTACACCAAAAATTTGTTGAATTCTTCCTGTATAGGCAGATACAAAACGAGTTTTGGTAACTAAGCGTTGTCCTCCGTACGTAAAGAGAAAAAGAGGAAGACCAACCCCTGTCACATAGGCAAGTGTTACGAGAATTACTTGTATAGTTACCATTCCTGTTGCCGCAAGAGTTGCAATTGAGGCAAGTATTGGGCCACCACATGGAGACCAAATGACTCCCAGCGTGAGTCCGGTAAATAGTCCCGATTTAAAATCACTTCCTTGTTGTCTTTGAATTCCTAACTTTCCTGTCAAACTGCTTACTGCGCCTTCAAGAATACGAGTAAGAGCCGGGACAATGAGGGTCAATCCTAAAAATACAATGACAAAAACTGCAATGATTCTAAGAATGTTAGGATCAAAATGGAATAGTCGAACAAGATATGACACGGAGAGCGTAAAAATGGCAAAACTTGCCATCACGCCGACGGTAATACCAAGTGGTCGCTTATGGTCTGTTCCCTTGACCGTCGAGGAGAGAACAATAGGTAACATGGGCCACATACATGGCGCCAAAATGGTTACCAGTCCTGCCAAGAATGAAAAGCCCAGAAGAAAAATCATATACCTTTTAATATAACTGATTTATAGGCAAGAGAGTATTACTTCTTGTAATCACCATTCTTCATGAAGAATGCCATAACTCCACACATAATGGTGCAACCCAGAAGAGGTACTGCAGCAATTAAACTAGCAACCCCAATAACAGGAACGAAAATAAGCAGAGCCACAATGATGACACCAACGATAATAAGAACTTTTAGACTTAAACAGCGCCTACATGATTTGAAAAAATTATTCATGATGTTTATATCTTTTAAGTAACAAAGAATTTGAGACAACCGATACTGAACTGGTAGCCATCGCGACTGAGGCAAATATGGGATTTAAAAGAAGGTGGAAAAATGGATAAAGAATCCCCATAGCTACAGGAATAAGAACAATATTGTAGGCAAATGCCCAGAATAGATTAAGCTTTATAGTACGCATAGTTTTCTTGGACAAATCGATTGCAGTTGCTACAGACTTTAAGTCTTTATTCACCAGTGTTATATCAGCTGCTTCTATAGCCACATCAGTTCCAGTTCCCATGGCGATACCAACGTCTGCGGCGGCAAGAGCTGGTGCATCATTAATACCATCACCAACCATAGCTACTTTCTTTCCTTCCGCATGGATTTTTTTCACCTCAGCCTCCTTCTGGTCAGGTAATACCTCAGCCAAAACTCGAGTAATACCTACTTTCTTGGCAATAGCATTGGCAGTTCTTTGGTTATCACCAGTAATCATGGCTACCTCTACTCCCATTCGTTGAAGCATCTTAACTCCATTTTTTGCAGACTCTTTTACGGTGTCTGCTACAGCCACCAGTCCTGCTAATTTGCCATCAACAGCAAGCATCATGACCGTTTTCCCTTCATTTTCGAGTCTGGTAATATTTTCGGTATGAGAACCTAAAAAGACATGTTCCCTATCCATAAGCCGTTTGTTACCAAAGAAAATTTTTTGTTTTTCAACTTCGCCTTTAACCCCATGACCGGCAATGGCCTGAAACTTTGTTACTGGAGAAAGCTTGATCTTTTGTGTTTCAGCTTCCTTCACAATTGCTTCTGCCAGAGAATGCTCTGACCCCTTCTCAGTAGAGGAGGCAAGTTTAAGAAGTTCATCTTGTCTCATTTTATTTGTTGGTATTACATCGGTGACTTCGGGTTTACCGTTCGTTAAAGTGCCTGTTTTATCAAAGATAATGGCTTTTATTTTGTGTGCGGTTTCCAGACTCTCAGCATCTTTAATAAGAATCCCATGTTCAGCACCCTTTCCAGTACCAACCATAATGGCAGTAGGAGTGGCTAACCCCATGGCACACGGACATGCAATAATCAAAACTCCGACAGTATTTAAAATAGCAAAAAGCAGTGCTTGGCTTCCACCAAAGACGTACCATGCGACAAATGTAGCGATAGCCAGCATCAGAACGACGGGGACAAAGTAGGAGGAAATGAGATCGGCAAGCCGTTGAATAGGCGCTTTGCTGCCCTGAGCCTCTTGGACGAGTTTAATGATTTGCGCGAGCATGGTTTCCTGACCCATATTTCTTTCCCGTTTCGTACTACTCTGGCAGTTTTGGCCTGAAGACCAATAAGTTTTTTAATTGCTTCAGATGTACCAGCTTTGGCTCTGGCTTCAAAATACCGACCCAAGAGAATGAGACCAATAATAATAGCTGAGGTATCGAAATAGGGCATAGGATTTATTCCAACACTTTTTATAACCACAGGGAAAATAGTAGCAAGAGCGGAATACCCATATGCAACGGTTGTACCTATTACTACCAACGTGTCCATGTTGGCAGTACGGTGTTTCAAAGCTGGGATAGTCGCTCGATAAAATATGAGCCCAGCCCAAAATTGCACCGGTGTAGCAAGCAGCAACTGTACCCAAAAATTCTGGAGTATTGCCGGAGCCGTATTCATGAGTCCGGGAAAACTCCCCCAAAGAATAAGTCCTCCTAAAATCAAACTGACAATAACCTTATTGCGCAAATCATTCAGGGTTCTTTGCTTTTCCCTTTTCTCTTCATCCTCGGTTTTTGCTTCCTCTGCAAGCATGGCAGTATAGCCAACGTTTGCGACCGCTGAAGATAGGTGTGTATCTGTCACTTTTTGAGGATCAAATGTTACTGTGGCTTTTTCAGTAGCGAGATTAACTGTTGCTTCCGTAACTCCATCGACTTTTTTTAGAGTTCGTTCCAATATGCGCACGCAGGAAGCACAATGCATACCTTTAATGGAAAATGTCTTTTTTATTTCTGTCATATTTTTATATTTTCTCTTTATTCACCGCATATTTTGTAATTTCTAAATTGCAACTATTGTATTTCTTACACCAAACCTCACATTTCTTCGCTAAACCCTTCGTATTGTATGAAAGTCCACATGCAGGGCAGATATAAAGGGCAACTTTTTTCATACTATTCTTTTACAATAATTTTTCCATGAAACATATTCATACCACAGTGGAAATTAAACACACCAGATTCAGTTGGTGTTATTTCAATTTCAACTTTTTTATTCAAGGGCAAGTACTTTTTAATCTTAAAATCCGGGAGAATAAATTCCTCTAAACAAGTCGAGGGATCACGGCGTATTAAATTAATTTTAGTGGTTTTCTCTTTAGAAATTGAGATTGTGCTTGGAGAATAACCGCCTTCGACAATAATATCGATGCTTCCTGAAACTACCACTATATCATCTTTTTTCATAAGGAAAAACCAATACGTAAATGCAATACCGCCAGCGCCAAATAGAATAACTAAAATTTTATCTGGGCTCATGGATTACTCCTTTTAAATACATTCATAACTTCAATAATGGCTTCATCTTTTTTACCTTTTTTCATCGTATCTGCAACACATTTTTTAGGTGATTTTCCAAAAGTAAATGATCCACCTTTTTAATACCAGGCTGGATTGCTTTAGGCTACATGATTACGTCTATGCAATAAGCCCCTTCTTCAACCATTTTAATCACTTTATCCAAGTGGCTGCGAGCTATCTTTAAGCGATGAAGTCTTCGTTCTTTTGCGTATTTTGGTCTATATGTCGTACCACCGGGTGGACTATTTCATAACAAAAAGTTTCTTGTCAAGACTATATGGGCGCTTGTTCTGGACCACGATCCCGATTCGTTTCAAAAAATTCCATGATTTGTTTTTCGTCAATTGTTCTTAATTTTAACACTCTTCCCCAAGAGCTTAAGGCTACTGGCACGTCCAAACTTTTTCTCTGAGTCATAATCTTTTTGCCACCTGAAGCTTTATAATATATTTTCTTCAGTGTATCTATATCTCCACTTGGTAGGTCAGGATTGTGCCAAAGAATTATGGCTCCGTGTTCTAGACTATGAACGAGATTGCCGTCAGCGGGTGCTTTGTCATATATCCCGGCATCTTGAGGTCGCGCGTAGTGATCTCCACCTGCCGGAGGGTTTGAGTTATAGTCAATTTTTGTTGTGTCGGGGACATGATTTCTACTCTCAATGGCTACTTCTTGACCGACTAGCGGCTTACTTGAGCGTTCACCCTGCTTCGTCGCCCAATACACGCCTCCAACTAAAATGACAAGTGTTGCAAGGCCAGTGGAAATGATTACTTTCTTGTCTGTGCTCATGATGTGTCCTTAGGCGGCGATAACTTTATATTCTGCCAGACTTTCAATTTCTTTTACGAAAGCCGGCCAATCAAGACAGTCTTTGTGATCAATAATTGTTTTTCCTGTTTTAAAATCAACTGATGCATGAGCCACACAGAGATTTTCTTTCGCCACTTCCTCAATGAGGGCTTTACACGACGTGCAGTGAGTGCCGGCAATAGTGATTATTTTCTTTTTCATAATTTTTTAATCAATGACATTAAATTGAGCCATTTGTCCTCCCATACTACACGTCATAACGAGCGTACCGGTCTCGGTAGGAGTGAAGTTTGCCTTTACCGTACCGACTTTCATAGGAATGGTAACGTTGTATTTAGGGATGGCCCAGACTGACATACAGCCGCCAAGCTGCACCTGATCATCAATAGACAATTCAACTGGCGTGCCCTTTTTGACGGTCAGCGAACGAGGGTAAATTCCGCGCTCACGTGATATTTCGAGAGTGACTTGTTGAGCTTTTATGCAATCGGAAATGTTGGGGTCACATACTCGCTGTGCGATACTGTCTCCAGAAGAATTGTTTAAAGTTGCAGGAACAATCCCTAGTGTGTTTTCAACAACGGTAAATGTTGAACCTCTGGTGGTCATTCCCATCGTGCAACTGAATGGAATCATTCCAGTCGATTGTGGGGTAAAATTGATCACTGTTTCTCCCTGACGAGACAAGTATTGCGTGATACCAAGCGTTGGTACGGTTACAACTTGTGCACAGCCTTCCGCTTTTGACCCATCAATATGCCATTCAACCGGAACATCTTTTAGCACCTTGAACTGATACGGAAAATAGTTGAGTCCGGTTACTTTCATATTGATAATTTGTTTTCCACCTATGACCTGTACATTTGTATCTGTCGCGGCTAAAACAGCGCCGGAATTGTTTTGCAAGCTAGGAATTGCAATATTTACTCCTGCAAGATTTAATCCATTGCTGACATTGAAAAATCCCAACATGATAACAACGACTCCAGCGAACTTTAAGAAATAGTTTTGAATCGTCCCTTTAATAAAGCTGGAAATTGCAGATAAAGACAAAAGGGCCGGTAATGTTCCCAGCGAAAAAGCAAGCATCGTCAATGCGCCGGTAACAGGATCGCCTTTACTTAACACATAAAGCTGAAGTGCTTGGGTAAATCCGCAGGGCAAAAAGAACGTTGAAGCACCAAGAATGAATGGGCCGGCTTTGCTTTCACCCTCACTCATCTGGTGGACTTTATGGGCAATAAATTTAGGCATCTTCGGCTGAAAGCGACGCATCCAGGGAAAAAGTTTTAAGAGCTGAAAGCCCAAAACAATCATTACCAAACTTGCCCCAATACTGACAAAACCATTAATTCTGGGTGAGAGTGTCAGAACTGATCCAAGTGCACCAATAACTCCTCCCAAAAGGGTGTAAGAAACAACGCGGCCGATATTAAAATAAATATTGGGTTTGAATTTCTGCCAACCAGATTGATAGGGATTTTGCTCATTATATTTAGCAGCTACAGCCAGAAGTAATCCGCCGGTTACAGCAATGCAGGTGGACATGGCTGCTACCAGTCCAATCAGAAAGATAAATCCATAGCTCATGTTGTCTGTAATACCAATATGAGGTACGAGATTAAACTGCTTTCCGATAAGATAAACTGCTACAACGATTAGGAATATTGCGCCTATTTGAAAATAATCTTTTTGAGTATTAACGTGATCTCCATTATCATTTACGATTCCCTGATCAGTACTAGACGCAATGCTATAGCCATTTTCAGCAATCGTATTTTGTAATGCTGTTAAATTTGGGTCGAAAGAACAGTAAAGAGTAGCAACCCCGTCAACGTGACTTACGTTTACCTTTTCTACCCCAGCTACTTTTTTGAATTTACGCTCAATTAACACCTCACAGCTGGCACAGTGCATGCCTTTAATGTTGAGTTTTACTTTTTTAAGGTGTTGATCGCCCATAGATTTATGATTCCTTTAACATTTGGTCAATTGCGTCTTTGAATTGCTCAAAAGGAACAGCTCCGGGGATAGATTGGGTTTTACCAGTCTTAGTGTCTAAAAGAATGTTTCCTGGTGTACCCGTAACTCCGGCTTTTGTGCCAGCTGTTTCGTCATCTTGAACATATTTTGAGTATTTACCGCTATCCAGACAACTTTTAAACTTAGTTTGATCCACTCCGATTTCCTGCGCTAACGGTCCAAGCTTATCCAAAGCAAAACCAGTTCCATTTGATATCGTTCTTGCAAAGATTGCGTCGACAAACTTCCAAAATGCGTCATTGCCACCTAATTCATTTACGCATTCAGACGCTTCTGCTTCTTTTTGCGCATTGGTATGAAATGATAGTGGGAATTGGCGATAGACCCATGCCACTTGGCCTTTGTACGTGTCCACTATTTTTTGAGCAGTTGGATGAAACCTTTTACAGAATGGACACTCATGGTCTGAATATTCAATGAGCAGGATGCGAGCTTTTCTATCGCCTCTTAAGTGATCTGTAGATTTCAATTTTTCAACCTGATCAGCGCTTCCATAGGCTACTGGTGCTGCTGGTGTATTCGGAGCCGCTACTCGGGGGTTGGGCTGGCTTGCCCCAACACTAACTTGTGGGTTTGCTGAACCAGAAGTTGTTCCTTTTTCTAAATATCCAACCTTTGTATACAGCGAGCCAATCACAAATGAAGCGATAATCAAAATTACTACCAAAATTGGAGAGCTACTCAACTTCATATCTACTACAAATAGTAGTAAGTATTCATATCAATGTCAAGAGTCTAGTTATTGAACTGAGGAAAACGCAGGTGTCATAGGAGCATGAGGGATAGAAATGTTAGAAAGTTTTGAATACGGGAAGACTGTCTTATTTTCTCTGCACCATGCCGAACATGAATCATTTTGTAGACATACCATCATGACATCATTCCCATAATCGTGTGTCTTCACTGCTTGCACGGGCGCAATAACCAGTGCCATAAAGGCTCCAATTGAAAGAATACTAATAACTATATTAAGCATGCTAAATTTCATAAAATAATAGTCTTTATTGGTCAGCGCTTTAATTCGCATTTCCAGCGTTTCATGGTCTGCAAGTGCAGGAGTAAATACGTATTGTTCTATTGGTTCGTACAACAAAAGCTTTTTTAATACTGAAACTAGTGATTGAGAAGTACCAAGACCATTGGTAGCCTGATAATCTGCTTTAATTTCGCGCTCAATCTGGTAACTATGGATAAGATCCGCCAGGAGTGGGAAGAAAGGAAATAGCGATTTGGCAATTTCAGCAAATAACATAGTAAGGCCATCTTTGTAGTCCAAATGGTATTGTTCGTGTCGCAAGATTGCTTCAAGCTCAGACGTGTTCATCATATTAAAAAGAGCGGTAGAGATATAAATTTTGGGATGCCAGATGCCATGACAAAAGGCAAATGGTTTACTACTACTTACAAGGAATGCTTTATCTCGTAAGTTCAATGTATCTACCAACTGGTTAAATACTTCATCGAGACGAGTTTGCGCGTGAAGTTTTCTTCTAAAAGAAACTACCTTGACATAGGACACCATAAGTTTGGTAATTGCGTATCCCACTAAAAGAAACAGCAGACCTGTTAAAAAAGTGCCTATCCCACCCGGAATCCGCATTGAAAACGAGTGGAGTGCGGTCTGACAGTAATATATGGTGTGTTGCAGAAGAATCGGTAAGAATTTTTGAGAAACGATAAAAATCCCTGCCCCCAGAAGGACAAATAAACTGGCAAATGCCAGAAAATACTTACTTGGTTTTATCATATGCCTCAAGAAGCTCAAATAAATATTCCTTTTTCTTCTTGGGGAGCTTGTCAATTGACTCCGCAAACGAAGCCAGACCCACATTGCCAAAAGAATTAAAAAATTTACTGATAAATAATTGGGCCAGGTTTTTGCTATATGTTTCCTTGGAGAGTTTTGCAGAATAAATGAAAGCAATACCTTCTCTTTTTCGTATTACCAAACCTTTTTCGTGGAGTCTTTGAAGAATGGTAGCAACAGTAGTATATGCGAGCTGTTTTTTTTTATTTATCTTCTCTAATACGTCCCGCACGGAGCAGCTCTGAAGCTCCCAGACAATAGTCATTGCTGTTTGCTCTAATTCGCTAAGTTGTCTCGTATTCATACCTACTACATAGTGTAGGATGTTCTAAAAGAGATTGCAAGCCCTTTTTTCTCTAGGGGATCCCTTTCTAATCATAGAACTAGAGCATTTGGTCAATTATGGCTTTTACCTGGTCAAACGGTACCGCGCCGGGAATAATCTGGGTTTTACCGGTACTAATATTTACCACAATATTTCCTGGTGTTCCAGTAACGCCTTCATTTTGGCCCTGAAGTTCTTGGTCAGAAACAAGTTTGGCATATTTACCTTTATCCAAACAATCTTTAAATTTAACCTCGTCTAGCCCGAGTTCTTTGGCTAGAGGCACGAGTTGGTCTAGGGCAAAGCCTGTGCCATTAGAGGTTGTTTTTTCATAGATTTTATCAACATACTTCCAGAAGGTATCATTTCCTCCTTGCTCATTGGCACACTCTGATGCTTCTGCCTCTTTTTGGGCATTAGCATGAAAAGAAAGCGGGAAATGTCGATAAACCCACATGACTTTATCTTTATAGGTATCAATTATTTGTTGCATGGTGGGATGAAATCTCTTACAGAAAGGACACTCTAGATCTGCGTATTCAAACACGGCAATTTGGGCGTTTTTATTGCCTCTGATATGGTCGTCTTTAGTAAGTTTGGGCGCGGAAACTGCGGCTTTGGCCACGCTACCAGTGACGACTGGGTTAGGAACTGCTGCGTTTGGCGCAACTTGATTAGTGTTAGTACTACCTGTCGCTACGCCTTTTTTCAAGTATTCGACGTTTGTCCACAAACTGCCGATTAAAAAGGCAGCAATAATAAGAAGAACAACAAGTAGGGTGTTAACTGACTGGACGGTATCTTTGTTATTGGCGGTAGTCATAAAATCTCCTTTCGCTCTTTCTATAGGTAATTTAAAATTTTATCATAGTTGATAAAGCGAAACAACCCATAAAAAAGACTTATCCAGCGGCCAAAGTTGCCAGTAAGGAGAAAAAGGCCGATTATAATTAATAAAACACCACCCAAGACAGAGATTACGTGGAGATATTTATGAAGTTTTTGGAGATAGCGAAAAGCCACCCCTATTAATAGGGCAGTTAATAAAAATGGTATGGCTAATCCAGCGGCAAAGATCATAAACCAAAAAAAATGACAAAAATTCCGCCCAGCCGAGCCAGCCAGGGGCGATATTTTCCCAAGGCAGCGCCACCTAAACCAAATAGGCCTCCCAGAGAGATAAAAACCAAGCTAAAACCCAAGACGTAAAAAAGGGCATTTAGGAGGATTTTTGGTCTAAAACCTTGGTTGTTTTTAATTTGATCAACTGAGACGCCGCTGATGAAACCCAAATATCCTGGAAGTAGAGGCAGAGTACAAGGCGCCAAAAAAGTCAGTATCCCAGAAATAAAAGCAGGAATAATTAGTGAATAATCCATAAATTACTCAACACTAAGAGCGGTTTTAATCCGGTTTTTAATTTCCGTTTTATCCATCGGTCCTCGTTTATGGTCTCTCACGATTTTGTCTTTATCGACAAAAATTGTCTCGGGCATCGAGAAACCACCGATCGCCTCATAAAACGAGTCGGCAGGATCTAAAAGGAATACCAAGCTGTTGCTTACCCCTAACTCATCGCTGTATTTTTTAGCTACGGCCAGTGACTCTGCTCGATCGATAGCAATGATGATAATCTTATTTTTTAATTCTTCTTGCACTTTGGCAAAATCCACCAGCTCTTTTTTACAATAAGGACACCACCCTGCCCAAGAGTTGATCACTAGTGGTTGTTTAGAAAAATCGCTTAAGTTTACTATTTTACCTTGATAGTCTGGTAAACTAAAATTGGGCGCTGTCTCCGCCTCTGAGAAACTCTTCGTTATATTTTGCTTATTAGAGAGAGAAAGATTTTTCAGAAGAGAAAATAAACCCAGAATTATTATTCCCAGAGTGATGATAAGTAATAATTTTTTAGGCATGTATTTTTCTTACCTTATTTATTTATACAACTTTGTTTCTGGATGAGCTGCTACCCAGGAAAACCAGTACGCAAAAAAGGGGTTGATCCGATTTAAAGATCCGTCGGTTTGCTTTTCGTAAATGCGCACCGTATCGCTGTCTTTTTCCAAACGAATGACAAAACTTTTCCCCGCAAAACTATCGGCGACTTCATTGTGTTTTCTTACCGCCTCAAGATCATAGGCTTTGGCCTCATTATTAACGACGATACCTAAAATGAGCGCCTTGGTATCAAGTCTACCATCCTTTTTGTTAACAGGAAAATAAATATCTGGTTTAAAATAATAATCGCCGTACGGATCTACGCCGTAGGTCCGTACTGCTCCCGTATCGCGAGAAAGGACTTCTCCGCCTGGATAAAGCTTTTTAAAATCTCCATATTTAATGATATCGGAAGAAAGAATCGTTAGTTTTGCTCCTGTCATCTCGCCCACAACCGCTTCGCCGAGAATTTGCGACCAAAGACTTTTGGTTTTGCGATCGTACATCAGGAGGTTAGAATTCCAGAGTTTCCCGCTCGTACCAAACTCGACGCTCTCGCTCCCCACTTGCGGGTCAAAAACAATTCCGGATAAACATAAAGGACAATAAGTAACTAAAACCCTTTTTCCTTTAATCACATCATTGACGATCTCGTGCCAAACCAGTATTTGAAATGGATAAAATCGCTTTATATCATTTAAACTCAAAGCAATACCTGGTTCGTTGTCTTTTAAAAAACTATTTGCTTTATCCTGGGAGATAAATTTTGGCTGGTTAATGGAAGGAATTCCGTCTTGAGGAAGGACGCTTACAATTTCTTCCAGCGGAATACTGTGTTTGTTTTCAAGAGTAGAAACGGATTTACTACTAGTGTTTTTCTGCCACAAAAAAAACAAAACGATAAGAACTATTAAGATAATAAACAAGGTTTTGTTCTTAAACACGTTTTTTTTGGATAAAATTTATAACCGATTTAACCATATTGTCGCTCTTTTTAATCTCATAACAAACTATTTGTCCCATTTTAATTCTTTTTACCAAGCCCGCTCTTTCTAGAAATTTTAACTGATAAGAAACCGCGGAAGGGCTTATTCTAAAAATTTTAGCCAGGTCGCTAACGCAGAGTTCCTTTCTTTTTATAAGAAGCTGAAACAACTTTAGCCGCGTTTGATCGCTTAAGGCTTTAAGTATTTTTAACGGATCATCATTTCCTTTTTGGACAACTTTTCGCAATTTAAGGACAGCAGAAGACGACAGCATATATTTAAATAATTAAATAACTATTTAAATATTAAACATTTCCCGATTATTGTCAATAACCTTTAGGAAAAACACCAATCGGAGTTTGCAAAATTTAGGCCTCAGCCGCGAGGTCGATTTGATATTTGGCACAGGCTAAATATACTTTAAGGTCATTTCAAAACTCCTAATTTCTTATTAAGACAATAATAAGTGCCAAATAGACGAAAGCCTTGAACATGGCAGAATGATAGTCTCTTCTTAATCTAATCCTCCAAAAGCTTTTAAGCCAGGAATTAAGCCGTTC
>JACPZF010000015.1 GCA_016195615.1 Candidatus Gottesmanbacteria bacterium
CCTTTTCGGATATAACCAAGATCTAACCCCGAAATTGCATTACAGGCTATTTCAAGAGCATTTATGCCTTTCTCTGGTTCGCTCACATGTGCAGTTTTTCCTGTAATTTTTATAAGTACTCGACAAAAAGAAGGTGCTTTTACGACCACCTGAGTACATGGTCCATTTTCATCAAGAACCAAACCTTCTTTGGCGGTAAGTAGGGAAAAGTCTAAGTTTTTCGCACCAACGAGACCTTTTTCTTCACTTTTGGTAAAAACGAATTCTAACGGCCTTGTTGTTATTTTTCTATCCTTAATGTATCTGACAAATTCCAATAAAACGGTAAGCCCGCTTTTAGGGTCAGCACCGAGAATAGATTTCCCGTTGGCTAGAATAACATCTTCTTTGATTTTATAATCAAAGTTTTTCATCGGCTCTGGTATGTCCAAGTGGGTGTTAAGTAGCAGTGGTTTGCCGACGCCCGGTAATTGGGCAATAATATTGCCGAATTTGTCGGACTTTATTTTAAGGTCAAGTTTCTGTAAATATTTTTTGACATAATCGACTATTTCTTTTTCCTGACCCGAAGTTTCATTAATTTTAATTAACTCCAAAAAAGTTTTTAACAATCTTTTTTTCATTTTTCTTCCTCCTGAAAAATAATCGGCGCTTCCACGGAATTGGTGCTGCCGTGTACGGCCGTAAAATTTTGTATATCCGTGGATTTAACCGTGATCGTTGCTAAACCCGATGCCGTTTGTACTACCAAATTTCCATTTATGTCTTGATATGAAAAAGTAAAGGGACTTACGCGCGCAACAGCTGTTTGTGTCGGAAGTATTTATTGATAGTAGATACTGCCGGGATCTCTGACAAAAATACCAATTCGTTGTGCGTTGTCATCTCTAATTACCTGTTGAGTTTTATTTATCCTTGTTTTGGTAAATGGAGTATTGGGAACTTTTTTTTGAAGAACAAAAGGTAGGGAACTTTTTCTGGCCAGTTCTATTTTTTCTCTAGTTACGTCAGTAATTGTTCCTCTGCCGCCCCAATCCAATTGGCCTAAAATCGGATCGGCGACGACTTTTAATATCCATTGCTGGGGATTTTGAAGGGCAATTTCAATTTCTTGATCCACATAAGATTGTATTTCTCCATCATAATATAGTTCGGTGGCATAACCCTTTAAAGATAGGAGTGGTATAGTTTTTGCGAAATTGGCATTTAGCATATTAATAAATTGGTCTGCTTTTTCTGAAGAAAAGCCATAAATTTTAATAAGGTAATTGCGGTAGTATTCTTGAAAGAAAGGTAGAGTGAAAATAGCTAAATCATTTTTTCCGTTAATGATTAAACCCGATGCGGGATCGTTAAAAATAAATAAATCCTTATTTTGGCGCCGGTAAATTGCTGTCGCAGTTTTTGCCATCCTTTCGGCTTGGTTTCTTGCGATATCTTTGATAGTTAAACCCTTATAGCGCGGGTTTGTTGATTTAACACCGACAATATCTGTTATGTATAAAGCTCTAAGAAGATTATTTTCTAATATTTCTTCCGGAGAAACAGAAGGGTCCCGACGAAAATTATTAACAAGTGTTTCTAGATTGGTTCTTACCATTGATGTCATTTGCTCTTCGTCTACGATTAAGATCTTATTAAGGTTTTTACCTAACAACTTGGCTGCCTGGCGCGGATTTTGCATGAGATTTAAATAATAATTCATCGGGTCTTTATAAAAGTTTCCGAGGTATGCAAAATTATAGACAAAACCGTTTTCGATCACTCTAGCGTCTCTGTATTGTTCGGCGAGATCTTCCATGGTGACGATTTTTACCTTAATTCCAAATTTTTCCAATTCGTAAGCAAATATTTTGGCATCCTTGATATATTCGCTCCATTCACGAGTAGTAAGGATAGTTAATCTTTTACGATTGGTAGAAGTGTTTTCAGGTAGGGCAACATTTTGCATGAAATTATTAAATTTACTGGCTAAATCCGAAACACAACCCTCGTAACCGGCAAATCCGACAAAGGAAATACCAATTGCTCCCGGAGAATCTTCCAACTCTGTTGCGATGTAGGAAACTTGCCCATCTTTTAATACTCTCGTAAAATCTCCGCGTTCAAAAACGACGGGCGATATAAGTGATGTTGGCAGGACTTCCAGATCTGGTACTGCTTGAGACTTTTTATTTAAAATAATGGCTTTGACACGCCTTTGTAAATCCGATATTTGATATCCGGTTAGGCCGAGCTTTTCTTTGATAAAAATAAGTTCTACGGGAGGGAAAATTAATTGTTGCAAAACCTGACGGGCTAAAAATAAGTTTTGGCTAAATTCCCGGAAAAAAGTTTCTTGTGTACAAAAGTACGGTGCTTCGGCAAAAAATTTCCATGGTAGTCCCGCACTTTTATCTCCCATTTCATCTGCTAACTCTTCGCTTTCGGGGGTCCGATAGAGAACTTCCTCAATACCGTATTTTCGAAGAGCCCATAATTGCCTGTTTTCAATATCTCCATAAGTCCATTTACTAACGGTTAGTCCGGTTTCCACGGAGGACATTTTTTCGATACGATCAATTATTTGCGGAATAAGAGTTTCTTCGGATTTGCTCAAAGGATCAGAGGAAAAAAGCATAGCAGCAGAAAGCATATTGTTCTCTTTTAATATGGCAAACATCGCCGGTGTTAATGCTTTTTCGATAATTTGTCGATAATTCTTTTGGGCAAGTAACGATATTTTATCTTCGTTTGTGATACCTTTTCTCAGATTGTTTCTGATCATCGCGTCGGCTTTATCAATAACAACTCGTTTCAGATAAGCTAACTTTTTCAAATCTAAATCTGTTAAATTTGCTAAAGTGATTTGGTCGGTTTCTAAAGCTACGCTAGCAAATTCCTGAAGACTCTGATCAGATTCTAATAATTTAATTAATGATTTCTTCATAAAGGGAGAAAGTGGTTTATTCAAATATTCTTCATATTTTTTCTTTCCTTTGGAAGTTTTAATTTCTCGTTTGGCCTGTTGTAAAAATTCATTTCCGTAAAGAGTTAGCGTAGCGTTTAGAGTCTGGTCGTAATTTGCTTGGTTGTTCCTGAGCTGGGCAAATTTTTGTTCAACTAACTCGTTTTCTAAGGAGATAATCCAGTCCGGTTTTTCTTTTAAGATTCGGGCTTTTCTTAAAGCAGCTTTTGCCCTTTCCATAGCTAAAAACATGATTTTTTCCGATGGTTGATAATTTAAAAATGTTTCGGTGTTGTTTTGAAGATTACTAACGGTTTTTAATAAAGCGATTGAGCCTTCTTTCGGCCATTCTATAGTTTTGGGTTCCATAAATTTTTTCGCAACCTTTTTTGTTCTGTCAAAAATCCTCATGGTTGGCGGAGGAGTAATTCCCAAGAAAGGCAGAAACAAATTCGCCTTACTTAAATTATCACAATTAGCGATTGACCAAAAAACCAATTCCAATCTGGCTTGACATGCCAGCATCTCGGTAGAAGTTATTTGCGCCTCTCTCTGTTACTGTGGATATAGAAGCTGTAGTAATGAAATTACTTTCAACCACTATCGGTATTGCCGGTAACCCAGCATTTAAAAGAACCCTATTTCGAAATTCATTTTCTATTGCCATAATTTCCCCTTTTCCATAAAAAAACCAGCCGTTTTGGCTGGTAGTAATGGATGTTAGATATTAGAGATTAGATGTTAGATTTTAGCTTTTGCCACTACAATCACCAGCCGTTAGACAGCTGGATGATGATGTAATGAAACAAAAGATAAATTTGTCATGTTTTTCGATTCAAATAGACTTGTAGTGAAATAAGGTTTTAAAATGCATATTTACGTCATTCTGGTAAGCCGAAATTTATTTCGGCGCATCCAGAATCAGTCCAATTTATTTTAGCGATTCTGGACAAGCCAGAATGACGATTAAGAATGTTATTTCGCAACAAGTTTAATAAACAGCAGAAATTTTTGACTCATCCCCACAAATCTTGTGATTCTCCAAGTTTTTCATCTCCAAATGCTCTTGCAGCGTCATGCGCATCATGCCACGAAGACTCCCCTTCTAATCCGATAGCATCTGCACCAGCGGCATCAGCTGGGGTTTCATGAGCTACTTTAGCAAGGGCCTCAGCACTATAACGATTACTCACTCCCCCCAATGTCTTCAATTTTTTCGATTATTGCCCTCATCCATTCTGGTGTCATAGTCATAGTAATAGAAGTATACCACACTTGGGTTCTAGATACAAATGCTGTACTTTGTCAAAGCGAACTTGTCAGCTTTTTGAAATCTTTATCAAAGCTTAAAATCTCAGCATTTCTACTTACTGCCTGACAAAAAAGAAAAGCATCAACGAGATCGATATTCTCAAGCTGATAAATATCTAAGGCCTCTAAAAGGTTTTCCCTTTCTTCCACTTCAAAATAGGGAACAGAAACGAGTGTTTTTAGATGATGATAAACTTCTAACCTGGGAAGTTCATAATACTTTTCCAAGGCGAAGCAAATTTCAAAAATGACAATCTGGCACACAACAATGACGATTTCTTTCTTCCTTGCGCCTATAAAATACTTTTCGGCCTGACTCTTTTGTCTGGTGTTTTCCGGAAGAATAAAGCGTAAAAAAATGTTGGTATCGGCGAAATAAACCTTCATATTAGATGACGGGTAGCAAGATGTTTTTCAAATTGCTCTCTGATTTTTTTGGCGGAGAATTTTTTCTTAGTCTTAATAACTCCTTTAAGAGATAAAAAATCAGCAACCGGTTCAACAATAATTCTTCCGGCATCTCCGGCCCTAACGATTGCCTTTTGCACGTTGCCGAAGTTGTACTGATTAAGCAGTTTTTTAGGAATGCTTATTTGTCCTTGAGAAGTAATCGATACTAAATAATTCATAGTACATTAAAAATAGCAGTTTGCATTACTTTTGTCAAGTTCCATTATTTTGCTTTTGTGGGCGTTGGGGTTAGAGATGGAGTAGGAGATGGTGCTTCGGCAAGAATTAAAATGCGGCCGGCGGGAAGCAGTTCTTTTCCTTCTTTGGTGACGGTGAGAAAACCATAAACATAAACCAATTGGCCGGCGCTGAATTTGGAGAAGCCGCTTCTGGTTAATCCTTTTGCTTGATTATAGAGAGAAGTTCTGGTGGTTTGATCAATATCCACGAGATAGTCTTTACTGGAGCTGGAAACCGTGATTTGAAAGTTTTTTTTGTCGACGTTTTTGATTTTGCCTATTAGGCCCAAGGGAAGCTTCATGGCAACCACCGCTTTGGCTGTCAGAGTATTAGTTGTTGCGTTAAAAGTGCCCCAAATATAGACCGTTTGACCCAACTTCAAATCGTCGAGCTGAATTTTAGTTTTTTGGAAATCAGAATCAATTTGAGAAAGAGCAGTATTGTCATCTAGACTAGCGGTAACTTCATTAGCGCCGGCGCTAAAAATAATTTTTTGGTCAGAGAGAGTTTTAATTTCACCTTTAAAAACCCTCTGGGAGAGGACGTTTAGCTCGGCGACGCGGGAAGCGAGTTTTTCTTTAAGCTCTTTTATTTTAAGATTAGACGAAGGTGTGGGCGTCATTTCAGCCGCAAAAATACCAGATGTTATGGCGACAAAAAAAATAAAGATCGTTGATAGTAAAATCGTTTTATTTGGTTTCATAAACAACTGCTAAATTGACTTGCTCTGTTTGGCCGATAGCGCTTATTGCCGTAACCGAGATATAATTTAACCCTTCATTAAGATTAATTAATTTTTGAAAATTTCCCTCGGCGTCCGTTCTTAGAACTTCGTCCCCGTTAGTAAGAGAAATAATGATAAGCGTATTAGGACTAGATTTGCCCGAGAGATTAGGGGTAGCAGTATTAACAATACTTAGATCAGAAGGAGAAGAAATTTCCAAGCTAAAAAGTTTTTCTTTAAGAGGTGTTGGCGTCGTTGTCGTCTTGATATTTATTACTTTGTTAGTAGGAAGCGACAAAGTAAATTTATGATTTTTAAGAAACCAAAAAGACGAGGCTGCCAAAACTCCCAAAATAACGCCGAGCACCAAGGCAATAACGGTTTCCATCGTGGTTTTTTCCATAAAGGCGTTATTCACTACGCGCGTGTTAACCGCGCGTAGTAAACCTTAGCAACTTTTTTTGCCCTTGTCAAGGAAACATACCTATGGTATAAACCAGAGTAATATGGACATCACATATTTAGGTCATTCTTCCTTCAAGATTCGCAGTAAAAACATAAACATCGTGACTGATCCTTATGATCCCGAAATGGTCGGTCTAAAATTTCCCAAAACGGAAGCTGATATTGTCACCATCAGCCATCAGCACGGGGATCATAACTATTTAGATCTAGTAACAGGCAGGGTTACTGAGCAGGGTACGAGTGAACCTTTCATCGTTGATGGGCCAGGAGAATATGAAATAAAAGGCGTCAACATTTTGGGGATATCAACTTTTCACGATAATTCCGGCGGGAGCGAAAGAGGTAAAAATACCATTTATGAATTTAGAGTCGAAGGTTTAACCTTAATTCACTGCGGTGATCTGGGGCATAAATTAACCGAGGCGCAAAAAGAAAACTTAAGCGAGCCAGATATTCTTTTTATCCCCACAGGTGGCAGCTATACTATTGATCCTATTGTCGCGGGTGAAGTTATTACCCAGCTTGAGCCGAAAATTATTATTCCCATGCATTATCAAACCAGCGGTTTAAATTCTAAGTTGGCTTCGGAATTAGTTCCAGTAACAGAGTTTTTAAAGGTTATGGGAAAAGGTGAGGTGATACCGCAGGACAAGCTAATAATCAGTAAAGACAAGCTTCCGGAAGAGACCCAGATCGTAATTCTTAATTAGAAATTAGAAATTAATCATTTTAAATTCTCGTTATGCCAGAGCTTAAAGTTCCCCCGCATTCTGAAGACGCCGAGATGTCGGTTCTGGGCGCGATATTAATTGACAAAGACGCCATCGTCGAAGTGGCCGGGTTTTTACGGCCGGAACATTTTTATAGCGACAATCATCGTCAAATCTACGAGGCGATACTTTCTCTTTATGAAAAGAGAACGCCCATTGACCTTGTCACCTTAAGCGAGGCCTTAAAAAAGAAAAAGGCCCTTTCTGATGTTGGC
Source organism: Candidatus Gottesmanbacteria bacterium (assembly GCA_016195615.1). Taxonomy (GTDB): domain Bacteria; phylum Patescibacteriota; class Microgenomatia; order JACPZF01; family JACPZF01; genus JACPZF01. The sequence goes on from JACPZF010000015.1 coordinate 7,123, forward strand.
GGCGTGGCATATTTGACGACGCTGGCCAACTCGGTGCCGACCGCGGGCAACATCGAACACTACGGCAATATTGTTAAAAATCATTTTACCAAACGCAAATTGATCGGGGCGGCTGGCAAGATTTCACAGGATGCATTTGACGAAGCGGCGGATGTTAAAGAAGTTCTCGATAAAACAGAGCAAGCGATTTTTTCCATTTCTCAGGAACATCTAACCCAAGGCTTTATTCCTTTACGAGAGGCCTTAGTGGAAAGTTTCGATCGTCTCGACGAGCTGCAAAAAAAATCAGGGAAGCTTCGCGGTTTGGCCACGGGATTTAAAGATATTGATAATAAACTGGCGGGATTGCAGCCTTCCAACCTAATTATTCTTGCCTCAAGGCCGGGTATGGGTAAAACTGCGATGGCGGTAAACATAGCTCACTTTGTCGCCGTCCACGAGAAAAAACCAGTCGGCATTTTTTCTTTGGAGATGAGCAAAGAAGAGTTAGTTGACAGGCTTTTAGTCCAGCAGGCCGAAATCGACGCCTGGCGCTTAAAAACCGGGAAACTGGAAGAGGCGGATTTTGAGAAACTGCAAGACGCCATGGGTATTTTAGGCGACGCGCCGATTTTTATTGACGACACGCCGGGTCTTTCGATTATGGAAATTAGAACGAAAGCCAGACGACTTCAAGTCGAGCATAATCTATCGCTTTTAATTGTTGACTATTTGCAGCTGGCTTTTGCCGGAAAGAACATGGAGAATCGGGTTCAGGAAGTTTCCTACATTTCCCAAAGCCTAAAAAATCTTGCCCGGGAACTGAAAATTCCGGTTTTAGCTGTATCTCAGCTGTCTCGCGCCGTTGAGGCGAGAGGTACTAAAATTCCCCAGCTGGCGGATCTGCGCGAATCAGGCGGGATTGAACAGGATGCGGACGTGGTGATGTTTCTCTATCGCGCCGAAGAAGAGGGTGAAAAAATTTCCGAGCAGATACCGATTAAGCTTTTAATTGCTAAACATCGAAACGGCCCCACGGGAGAAATAGATTTGATTTTTAGGGGAGATAGAATTAAATTTTATGGGATGGAGAAAAGGAGGGAGACAAAGAATTAAAGTATTAAGGAATCAAGGAATTAAAGTATAAAAAAGCCAGGAGGCTTATTTTTTTGTTTGAGGGCGTTTTAAGTTATAATTAATCGTGGTAAGCATGCCGAGGTGGTGGAATGTTCAACTGACTGTTTACGAATGTAATGAGTAAATACAGTCAGTTAATCCCGACGATAGTTGGGAGTAAATATTGGCGCGGTGTTGGAACGGTAGACAATCTAGTCTCAAAAACTAGTGACTGTAAAAAGTCGTGAGAGTTCGAATCTCTCCCGCGCCACAAATTTCAACGATAAAAGCACCACTTGACAACATGTTGCACAACATGTTATAGTATTAATACTTATGTTAAAAACTTACCTTTATGTTCCAGAGGAACTAAATCGGGAAATCGAGCAGCTGGTTAAAATACAAAATGCCAGTAAGGCGGAGGTTATTAGATTGGTTCTAAAAGCAGGTGTTGCCCAAATTAAAAGTCAAAAAACAGGCGGTGCAGAAGTTCTTCTTAAACTCGCAGAGATAGGCAAAAAAGCAGGTGCCAAAGGCCCAAAAGATCTCTCTCGAAATATCGATAAGTATCTATGGAAGACTTATGAATAAACCCCCTCTCGTCGTGATAGATGCTGATGCAATCGTAGCCCAAGCATTTCCAAAAGATGCAAATTTTGAGAAAGCAAATAAAATCAGCCAATATTTAACCGCGATAAATGCCAATATGCTTTATCCAGTTACCGCAATTACGGAGGCGGTGACCGTACTACAACGAAAATTAAATAGTTCCGTAACGGCCCTGGAAACGGCGGCTGTTTTTACCGACCAGAGTCTACAAATCATAGATATTAATAATAAAATCTATAGCCGTGCTGTGAATCATTATTTTCTTCCTTCTACCAGCAAGAAAAACACTTTATTTGATTGTATTGCGGCCGCAGTGGCTGAAGAATTTAAAGCAGATGCCATTTTCAGTTTTGATAATTTCTATAAGAAAAAAGGTTTTAAATTGGCAGGCGAATTATGATTTCCGTTACCGATTTACGATCAGGCGCGACGTTTACCGAAGAGGGCCAGATTTTTAAGGTGCTTAAATACGAGCACACAAAAATGGGCCGGGGAACAGCCACCATTAAAGTAAAAATCAAAAATCTTAAAACCGGATCCACCACTGAAAAAAGTTTTATCTCCGGCGCCAGAGTCCAAGAAACAAATTTAGAAAAAAAAGAAGTCCAGTATTTATATTCCGAAGGTAGAGGGCCTGCCTCGCCGGCAGGCGGGTCGAAGGTAGAAGATAGAAAATATATCTTTATGGATCCGAGAACTTTTGAACAATTTACGATTTTCGGAACCCGAATTAGCGACGAGGCCAAATTTTTGCAGGATGGTATTAATGTCCAAGTGATGTTTTGGAATGGTGAACCGCTTTCCATCGAGCTTCCTATTAAAATGGATTTTAAAGTAGTTGTTTGCGACCCAGGAGTTAAAGGCAATTCGGCGACCAATATTTATAAAGATGCCACTTTGGAAAACGGCCTAAGACTCAAGGTTCCGCTTTTTATTCAGGAAGGCCAAGCGGTAAGAATTGATACGAGAACAGGAGAGTACGTAGAAAGAGTGGGTAAATAAAATTTTTAATTTCTAATTTCTAATTTCTAATGAAGAGCAAAGTAGAGTAATGGTAAAACGGTAACAATCTGCGTGACTATCCCCCAAGGAAGAGCCAATTTACGATGAATTAAATGTTGAATCTGATAGAAAAAAACAAAAGGCTGGACTTTAACATTAAAAAGCACATAGGGAAGCTCCAGCCAATCGGGAAGTTGCGACAGGAAAGCATTGGCTAAAAGATACACCAAACTGATATGCGGTAAAAACTTCTGCCAGATTAAAAATACTAAAATATAGCTTACCGCGACGTCGCTTGCGCCTTCTAAAAATAATCTCTTTTTTGATTTTGCTCGCCAACCATAGCCAAAATCCCAATGTGGTATCATATCTAGCAGATAATTACTAAAAAAAGAGAGAGGAAAAGCAATAATAGGATTAGGGATTTTGGCGGCGATCGAAACGGCTACCAAACTATGCGCAACAGAGATCATAGAAAAAAATTATAACATAATGATTAAATTTAATTTACCTCCAGTCGTACAAGTTTTAAAAATCCGTCCCTTTCTTTTCCTCTGGATGGGACAGGTTGCCTCGCAAATCAGCGTCAATATGATGAATTTCGTACTCCTTTTGCATATTGCGCAAAAGACCAACAGCAACACCGCTGACGCTGTTTTTATTCTCGCCGTGACGTTACCCGCGGTAGTCTTCGGGCCGCTCGCTGGCGTTTATGCTGATCGGTCGGAAAAGAAGAGAGTCTTATTCGTTTGCAATCTGCTGCGCGCAGCTTTGGCGCTAGTTTTTATTATCAGTTCGGAAGAGTTGTTCGTGCTTTATCTTTTGGCGGTTCTAGCATCCATTGTCACCCAATTTTTTGTACCCGCGGAAGCGCCTTTAATTCCCAATCTGGTGCCTAAAAATTTACTTTTATCCGCCAATGGGCTATTTAATCTGACTTTTTATGCTGCGATTGTCCTTGGTTTCATGTTTGCCGGCCCGGCGATTGCGGCTTGGGGAGTTAGAAATACTCTGGTTTTAATCTGGCTAATTTTTTTAGCCGCGACTATTTTTATTGGTTTATTGCCGGGATCAAACCCTTTGAGAACACTTTTAAATCTCTTTCGTACGAAAATGGCAAGAATCTCTTTTACCAGGCAAAATACGCTGTCCTTAGTGATAAAGGATTATCAAGAGGGAATTACTTATTTAAGAAATAACCCCCATATTACCGAGGCGCTTTTGCTTCTCGCCATGGCTCAAGTAGCGATTTCGACGCTTTTGGCGCTGGCTCCGGGCTATGCCGCGACGGTTTTAAGAATTAATATCACCGATTCTTCTTTGGTGATGGTCGCCCCGGCGATTTTAGGCATGGTAGTCGGGTCGTTGGGAATTGGCTTCATGGCAAATAAAATTAACAAAAATAAGATTATCAATGGGACCATTCTTCTAGCGGGGGTCGTTCTTTCTTTATTATCATTTCTCAGCCGAGGCAAGCTTCGGACCGAAATAAATTTTCAGTATATTTTTAAAATTGACATAGTGCATTTGGCAATTATCCTTTTTTTCTTTCTCGGAATTTTAAATTCCTTCCTGACAGTTTTAGCCAATACTAAGTTGCAAGAGGAGACCGAGGAATCGATACGAAGCCGCATTTATGGTTTTTTGACCGCCGCCTCCGGTATCGGCGGCGCTCTTCCCGTACTGCTTTCAGGAATCCTCTCGGATATTTTCGGCGTGGTGAAGATAATGTTTGGCATCGGTCTCGTCATCTTGGCGTTTGGCAGCCTAAAAATTGCCAAGTCCCAAAGACTCATATAAAATAAGTTAAAGGGTTTTAAAGTTTAAAATGATTAATGCTATTACCAGCTTATTCTATGGCTTAAGTATCGCCTTGGCTTTTATACTGACCAATTTCCTTTTATGGCGAAGTGCCAAAAAGGAAGACAATATTTCTGTGGAAGTTATTTTTGATTGGTCTTTAGTCATGACCATTTTTGCCATAGTCGGGGGCAGACTGTTTTTTATTCTTTCTCATTTTAACGCTTTTGCTCCAGATATTTTTCGCTGGATTCATTTCATCCGTAGCCTATCTTTTGCTAATCTATCTTTTTAAAAGATCCCCCAGTTTTCGCCAAGGGACCTATTTCCTAAGCTTTCTCGCGGCTTACTTTTTTATAAACCTCGTACTTGAAAACTTTGTCGTCAATGTCCTATACTGGAGAGGTCTAAATTTAAGGATTCTATTTAATCTATTCGGACTTTTATTTTCCCTTACTTTGCTTATTATTAGGTTGGGGCCGAAAGGAAAAGTAAAAAATGTTTAAATTTCCCAAAAATGTCTTGAGCAACATTAAGAATTATTTAGAAGAAAAGCAAAAACAAACGGAAAAAAGGTTATCAGAGCTTAAAAAAGAGGATCCTTTTTCAGATCCGACGCGGTTGTCTGATAACGCCGCCTCTGACACCGAAGCCAAAGAAGAGTTTGGCCACGACACGATTTCAGCCATTCAGCTCGAACTGAGTCGCGGGTTAGTTAGAATTAGAAAAACCTTAACCAAAATCAAAATCGGCAAATATGGTATTTGCGAAAATTGCGGCAAAATGATTGATACGGAACGACTAACCGTTATGCCGACAGCGGAGCTTTGCGTTGATTGCGAAAAGAGAAACGAAAAGAAATAGAAAGCATCTGTGAACACAAAAAATAGCTTCCTCTTGTTTTTCCTGATAGTTTTTTTTGATCAATTCACCAAGTATCTGGTTAAAGCTTCTAACTTTCCCACCTATTATAACTATGGAATTAGCTTTGGGCTTTTGGCAAATAGCAACTTTGCCAAAATTACACAGACCGTAGTATATTTAATTCTCTTAATAGTCGTAGGCTACCTAGTAGTTAAAAAACCAAAGGCCAAAGTTTTATTAACGGTATTTACTCTACTCTTAGCTGGCGGGGCGGGCAATAGTATCGATCGCTTGTTAAATAATGGAGGAGTAATAGATTTTATTCGTTTGGGAAAACTCCCGGTTTTTAATGTCGCCGATCTTTCGGTAACAATTGGCGTACTATTATTTAGCTACTATGAATTAAAACCAAAATGATTTCTTTAGAGCCTAAAATTATTTACGAAGACGAACAACTCTTAGTCATTGCTAAACCGACCGGAATGGTTGTTAACAAGGCAGATACGACGAGGAACGAATTTACTTTGCAAGAGTGGCTAGATCGTTATTATTCTTCGACCCGCCAGCAGGCGGGGAGAAGTCAAAAAGATAGTTCTCGTCGAGTCAGACTCGACTCGAACAGTAAAGCAGCGGAAACAAACGAGTTTTTTGCAAGAAGTGGCATTGTGCACAGATTGGATAAAGATACGAGCGGCGTACTTATTATTGCCAAAACAGAAGAAGCTTTTATAAACCTGCAAGGCCAATTTAAAAATAGAGAGGTACAAAAAAAATATCTTGCCCTGGTTCACGGTACTATCGAACCTAAAAGCGGTACGATTAACATTCCAATTGAAAGAAACCCTTTTAATCGCAAAAGATTTGGCGTTTTTTTAGGAGGTCGGGAGGCGGTGACGGAGTATAACACAATGTCAAATTACAAATTACAAATGACAAATGACAAACGACAAACAACTAATAACTATACTCTATTGGAAGTCTTTCCGCACACAGGCAGAACACATCAAATTCGTGTCCACCTCATGCATCTTGGGCACCCGATTGTTTCTGATATACTGTATGCAGGAAGGAAAAATATTAAAGCGGATTTAAAATTTTGCCCGCGTCTATTTTTGCACGCGGAAAAGATCGAGTTTAAACATCCTAAAACGAGTAAGATAATGGAGTTTAGTTCTAAGTTGCCAAAGGAATTAGAGAAAGTATTACTGTCATTGCGAGTCACGTTCATGTTAACTGAACGTGACGAAGCAATCTGACATTATATGCAGGATTTTAATCTTTTACGCGATCTCTTAGTCATTTTAATTACCGCTTTTGTTTTTGGGCTTTTAGCTAAGCGCCTCAAACAACCGCCTATCACTGGTTATGTCATAGGCGGCGCGCTCATTTCCACTTTCGGAACCAAGTTGGCGGCCCCAGTCTCGACAACCACCCTGATTGATTTTGGCGTTATTCTTTTAATGTTTACTCTCGGAATTGAGTTTTCTTTCCGCCGGATTTTGCGAGTCAAAGAGGTCATCTTTTGGGGGGGCATAGTTCAGATTGCGGTTTTTAGTTTGATTTTAAGCGGTTTATTTATCGTCTTTTTAAACTTCCTGCCTTATCAGTCAATCTATCTGGCTTTGGCTTTGTCCCTTTCGTCTACCGCCATCGTCGCCAAACTGCTTTTTGACCGCGGCGAGATCGACACGCTTTACGGCGAAATTTTAACGGGGTGGCTGCTGATTCAAGATTTAGCCGTAATTCCTATCTGGGTAGTCATGCCCGTGATTTGGAATAATCTGCATAGCGCTAGTTTTTCTCTCAGTACTATTCTTACCTCGCTGGCTTTGGCGCTTCTTAAAACCGGCGCCATTTTATATTTTCTCTATTGGTTGGGTAAAAAAGTCGTGCCTTCATATTTAAACAAAATTGCCAAGATTAACTCCCGCGAGCTTTTTTTAATCGGCGTGGTTTTGCTGATCTCTTTTCTAGGTATTGCGGCTTCAAGCTTAGGTTTATCACCGGCAATCGGAGCATTTGTCGCCGGCCTTTTGATTTCGGAAACTTCCCAAAACCATGCCATTTTTGCTGAAATTCGGCCGATTAGAGATATTTTAAGCATCATTTTTTTTGTTTCCTTGGGACTTTTATTTAATCTCCATTTTCTTCTTCTTAATTTTGGTTTGATTGTCGGCTTAACCATTTTAGTAGTCATTCTTAAACTTTTAATTTCCGCGCTGATCATGATTTACTTTGGGTTTCACAGCAAAACCGTTTTTTTAACTTCTGTGGGTATTATCAGCGTTGGCGAATTTGCTTTTGTTTTGGCGCGAGTTGGGGTTGACCGCGGCTATTTAGACGCTTCTTCTTATAATCTTTTATTGTCGATAACCGTTTTAACGATGATTATTGCACCTTGGGCGATTTCGCTAAGCGCAAATTCTTATCCGGTGGTGAAAAATTTTGTCCATAAGTTTTCTCCTCTTCTTTACGAAAAATTTTTTACGAAAATTGATCAGAATAAAAATTTTGACGAAGAACTGCCGTTTACCGACCACGTGGTTATCTGCGGCCATGGTAGAGTAGGAAAGCACATCAGCCAAATTCTGGAACTTGCCAAGATTCCTTATGTCGTGATCGATTTTAATCAAAAAGTGATAAGCGATCTCAAAAAACACGCTGTTTTCGCGATCTACGGCGATCCTTCGGATCTGGATGTCTTAAACTTTGCCAAGGTGGACTTTGCCAAAGTGGTAGTCGTCGCTGTTCCCGATAGACACAGCCAGGAGATGATTATTCAAAACAGCCTGACGTTAAATCGAAATATCGTCATTATTTGCCGGTCTCATTTTGACGAAGATAGAGAGCGTTTATACGCTCTGGGGGCGCAAGCGATTGTTCAACCAGAATTTGAAGCCGCCTTACATATCTCCGGAGTGCTTCTTAATGTTTATAAATTCCCCCGCGAGGAAATTTTTGAGTTTTTAAACAAAATCCGAAAGTCAGCCTAGAATTATTAAGTGAATAATATGACCATGATTGCCAGAAACGAGGGTTTCGTTTGTGCCAACTGCGGTCAAAAAGTAGAGCCGCTAAAATACGGCGGCAGCTACCGCAATCATTGCCCTTTTTGCTTATATAGCAAACACGTCGATACCAACATTCCTGGGGATCGTAAAAATAAGTGCCTGGGCAAAATGAAGCCCATCGCTGTTTTTACGAGAAGAAGCGGCGAATATGTTTTAGTCCATCAGTGCGAAAAATGCCATTTTGAAAGGTATAATCGCATTGCGGGAGACGATGATTTTGAATTGGTAAAAAAATTAAGCACAATACATGTTTTCTTTTAAAGTTTTACACCGGGACAAAAAAACAAAAGCGCGTAGCGGCATTGTTTCTACTCCTCATGGTTCCTTTGCGACGCCAGCCTTTCTTCCTGTCGGTACTCAGGCCGCGATAAAAGGCTTATCTCCGGAAGAAGTAGAGGCGACAAAAACAGAAGCTGTGCTTGCAAATACTTATCACTTATATCTTCGTCCCGGCCCGGAAGTAATCCAAAAACTTGGCGGTTTGCATAAATACATGAATTGGTCAGGACCGATTATGACCGATAGCGCTGGTTTTCAAGTTTTTTCTTTAGGATTTGGCATTGAACAGGAAGTAGGGAAAATGGTGCCGCTTTATGGCGGCAATTTAGTTTTAGGTGACCTAAGTAACCTAAGTCACTTAGGTGACTTAGAGAAAGCCGTAATAGTCCGGACAAAGCTTTGCAAAATTGAAGAGGAAGGACCAACATTTGTTTCGCATCTCGACGGCAGTGTCCATTTTTTTCCGCCGGAGAAATCGATTGAGGTACAGATGAAACTGGGGGCTGATTTAATAGTTGCTCTCGATGAATGCACGAGCCCCTTACATAACTACGATTACACTAAGGCGGCGATGGAACGGACACATAGATGGGAAGAACGCGCTTTGCGCGAATTTAATCGATTGTCATTCTGGGGAGGATCCGCCAGTTGGCGGAGACGACTCCAGAATCCAACAAAAGATTCTGGACAAGTCCTTCGACCCCGAGTCTTTCGACCCCGAGCTCAAGACCGAGGGGCTCAGGACCGAGGGGCCAGAATGACGAAAAAACAGGCGCTCTTTGGCGTAATACAAGGCGGGCCGTTTAAGGATTTGCGCCTTGAGTCGGCCAAGTTTGTCGCGAGTAAGGATTTCTTTGGTATCGCTATCGGTGGTGCTTTGATCAATACTCTTCAGATGATAAAAATTCTCCAATGGATACACCCTTTTTTACCTGAGGGAAAACCGCGCCACCTTTTTGGCATCGGCACGGTAGCGGAAATTTTTAGCGCGGTAGAAGAGGGAGTGGATATGTTTGACTGCGTCGTGCCGACGAGGCTTGGTAGAATGGGTCATATATTAATAAGAAAGAGAGGGATAAAGAGTGAGGTTTTAAATAAGGAGGAGGAATATGCTTACAAGCCCGATACGTTTAGATTAGATATTACCAAGTCCTGCTTTTTAACCGATTCCAAACCCATTGATCCCGACTGCGGATGCTATACATGTAAAAACTTTTCCCGAGCTTATATCTGCCATCTATTTCGAAGTAGAGAATTACTTGCCTATCGGCTGGCAACAATTCATAATTTATTTTTTATGCAGGAATTAATGGACGAAATAAGAAAGGGAATTAAAGAACAAAAATTATTGCAAGTAAAAAGAGAATGGTTGATGTGATATCTTAACCTTGAGCAACAGTAACCTGACCTAGCCACATAGGAAATGTTGGGCTATCTTTTATTACATTATTCGCCATATTATTTACTAATCCGTCTTTATCCGAAGCCACGCATACAAATATCTCACCTGTATGTTTTCTTAATTCTTCAGCGGCTTCAGCATTAGAAACCGTAATTTGTCTTACCAGTGAACCTGAAAAGGTTTGTATATTTCCTTTAATCTTTACTTTTGTTTTTTTGCGTCCTTCCCTAAATTCAATACTAGGCGTCATAAATGTTTTAAATTAATTAATCTGCGCTATTGTACTTCTTCTTCTTCTTCTTCTTGTCAAATCAAGCCAAAAAGAATCTATCCGAAAAGACAAGATAGAAATTTAACTTGTCACAAAACACTGCTCGAGCAGTAAGTTGTGACAGTTCTGATTAAAGGTATTGGGAAATGATGCAATGTTGCCGCGCCCGTGGAGAAGAAGGTGCTGAAGGGGTGGCTGGGCTGGTGCCTTAATAGCGTGATAGATAAGAATTAGATCATTAATCCTTGGTAACGCTATGTAATGCTGACCCATTAACACGATATATATCTCTATACGATTTACTTTGCCTGTTGTAGAACCATTTTTAGCATTATCAAGAACTATTTCAGTAACTACTTTACTCAGATGTGGATCTAAGTTTTAACTGCTTCTTTTACCTGCTCGTCCGTGCCTTCAATTTTAAGATCTACTCCTCCGCAAGGACGAGTTAAGCCAATCTCATGAACAAATACGTTTCCATCTACATGTACACTGCTACCATCAAAAAAATTATATCTGGTGTTATAAATATTATTAAAGGTTAAATGTAAGAAAAAACTATTCTTCTTCTTGTCAAATACAACTGGTTTTATCTATACTATTATTGAAAGACAGTATAGTCCGCCAAAACTTACTTCAAGTCTTTTCAGTTCTATTCGAACACGACTTGAAGAGCGTTTTTAGGCGGACCTAAGAAAGCGTAAATTCTCCGCCGACTGGCGGATCATTAACGCTTTCTAAGGGGGGTGAAGAATATGCCAGGATTTGGCGGCGATTTTCGAAAAAACGAAAAGAAAAAAATCTCGAAAAAAGAGCTCGAGGAAAAAGCCAAAAAAATGACGGCGCAAAAACCCTACGTTTTAGCGCTACCGAAATTGGTAAAAGAAAAATAATTCCACTGCCATGACAAATCGACAAAAGAGACCCAAAGTTATTTTTTGGCGGTTTTTCTTAATATTAATTCCGATCTTAGGGATCATGCTTTTAAAGCTTCTTTTTTTCCGTGGTTTATGGCAAAATCTTGGTAGAACGACGATTGTTTTTAACACCATCCCCATTCTGATTGTCTCTTTAAATCACGAAAATAATTCCGCCCAAATCCTTTCTCTGCCTACGACTGCGGAAATCGACGTGGTTGAAGGATACGGAAAATACCGCGCCGGAAAAATTTACAGTTTGGATAAACTGGAAAAAAAAGAGGGAAAATTGTTTATTAACTCTTTTTCTAGGGGACTTGGGGTTCCCATAGACGGCTTTGTCTCTTATGCGGACAATACGATAATAAGCGATGAAAATCAGTTAACAAAAGAAGATATCGCCCGATACAAACAAAAGCTCTTTAGTCCTGATTTTTTTCTTCATCTTTTTTGGCAAAAAGGCTCTTTAGTTGCTACTAATTTAACGATCGTCGATTATATCAGGAGCTTTATCTTCTTATCCGGAGTGAGGCCAAATAAAATAGATTTTATTAATCTCTTCCGCGAAGGGGCATTTGCAAATATTACCTTGCCGGATCAAACTAAATCCCTAGCAACCGACTACCAAAAAATCGACGGCATTACCCGCGAAACATTTAACGAACAGCCAGTAGTTTTTGAAAATCTCAAGGTAGAAGTTTTAAACAGCACCGATTACGAAGGATTAGCAGATGAGGTGGCTAGAATTATTTCTCACCTGGGAGCAGCGGTTCTAAGTACCGGCAACGATAGCGAAAAAGTAGAGGGATGCAAAATTTATATTGCCAAGACCCTGGCTAAAACCTATACGGTTAAAAGACTGCAAGGTTTTTTTCACTGCCAACTCTCCCTTGAGAAAAGAGCCGCAACGCGAACCGACCTTAGCCTTATTTTGGGAGAAAAGATAAAGAAGGAATTTAGAACTCACTAGTTAGTCGTCTTCATCTTCGTTTTCCTCGGTTTCTTCGGAAGTTGCCAATTCCTGGGGTATAAAGCTATCGGGTTTTCCCGATTTAGTAATAGAGGGAAGTTGACCGACTGTTTCGGTCGGAGCATTAATCACGAGATATTCATGTTCATTGGCTCCGAGCGGAAACGTTGGTTGATTATTTAATCTTTTGCTTCTTTCTACTTCCCGGATGAGTACGGCAACACTATTCTTTTCCACACTTTTGGCAAAACAATCGTATTTATAACCAGCTTTCATAAATCTGGTGAGACGGTATGATAAATCATCAGGTAGGGCGCCGATATAGGCGTTGCGATCAGAAGTAGAGACAAAAACGGCTTTTCTTTTAAGGGATAATTCTAACTTCTGCATCGGCGAGACAGAAAGAATCTGGGAAGCGGGAGCTAGATTAATTAAACTGACTAATTTCGTTTTTCCCGGTTCTTCGAGGAAAATATCAATATTAGTGCTTTGAATATTCGCGGTTGCTGGTTTTTCTTCCAGATGGCGATTTTTTAAGATTTCGACGTTTCTGGCCGCAATAACATTATATTTATCAATCTTTAAGACCTTTTTGTAAGTGGCGATAGATTTCTTACTGTTGCCCAGTAATTTATGGGCTTGAGCGATACGATTTAAGACTTCGCAGTTCTGATTATCAGTTTTGAGAATTTGGAGGTTTAACTTTAGGGCATCTTGCCAGTTTCCCGACATTGCCGAAGCTATGGCGGAACTTTTGAGGGCTTGGTTGTCCATGGCGGAAGTTTAGAAATATGGCTATCAAAAGTCAAGAGGAGGTTTTCCTTTAAGCTGTAAATTTGAATAAGATCGGTATATAATTAGAAATTAGTAATTAGAAATTAAAAATTTTCGTTATGTCCGGTCATTCCAAGTGGTCGCAAATCAAAAGGCAAAAAGGTCTAGCCGACGCGAAACGAGGGCAAATTTTTACTAAACTTGGCAACGCGTTAACAATTGCTGTCAAAGAGGGTGGGGGAATTGTTGATCCAGAGAGCAACTTCAAACTTCGTCTGGTCATCGAAATTGCCAAACAGGCCAACATGCCTAAGGAAAATATTCAAAGGGCCCTAGACCGGGCTTTGGGCAAGGGAGAAGAAGGCGAACTGGAGGAAGTTTTTTACGAAGGTTTCGGACCCCAAAATATCAGCGTCATGGTGGAAGCCGTCACGGATAACCGTTTGCGTACCCAAGCCGGAGTTAAAAATTTCTTTGATAAATCAGGGGGTAGGCTGGGAAGCTTTGGTTCGGTTTCCTACCTTTTTCAAAAAAGCGGGCTGATTATAGCGGCTAAGGAGGGCAAAACACCAGAAGAAGTTTTTCTCCTCGCGGCCGATTTGGGCGCAAAAGAGGTGGAGGAGGGGGAAGAGATTGAAATTTATACCAAGCCTGGTGAACTTCATAATATCAAAAAAGCCCTCGAAGACAAAGGAATTAAAGTTTTATCGGCAGAATTAATCATGAAACCAACAACTTTAATAGAAATAACAAATAGAGAACATGCTGATAAGATCATTTCCTTTCTGGCAGGCTTGGAGGATCTGGATGATGTTCAAAAAGTGTACTCAAATGTGGATATTCTAGTATAGAAGATTGAAAGTAGAAGGTTGAAGGTAGAAAGATGCGAAAAATCAGATTCAAATTAAGTAATTTTAACTTCTCTAAAAGACAAATTTTTGTCATATCGACCTTGCTTTTGACATTGGGTTTAATCGCCACGCAACTTCTGCCGACAGCATTTCGTTATCCTTCAGTCCTACTTCTTGGTTTTTTCTCATTTCTTTTTTCAGCTTTTTGCCTTCGCGAAGACCTGTCTAAACACGAATGGCTAACTCTTTTAACTCTGCCGACGCTCTTTACCCTTGGTGTTTCTTATTTTTATTTTCTTCTGCCGGTGCGCTGGATTACCAGGCTGCCGGTAGCCGTCTTTTACGCCCTGGGCTACTACGGCGTGCTTTTAACGGAAAATATTTTTAACGTTTCCGCGGGCCGGACAATTCAGCTCATTAGGGCAGCCCAAACTGTGGGTTTTTATCTCACCCTGATTACTTGTTTTTTGTTTTTGGACCTGCTGTTTTCTCTGCATCTTCCTTTTTTTGTTAACTTTTTGCTTGCCTTTATGGCCTTAACACTTCTTTTTGTACAATATTTTTGGTCAGTGCGCCTGACGGATAAAGTAGAGAGGATGGTTTGGATTTATGCCATAAGTTTGGCTTTTGCCGCCTCGCAAATTGCTTTAGCCATCTCATTTTGGCCAGTGAGGACGCTTACATCTTCGCTTTTCTTAAGCAGCATCTTCTATGCTTTCTTAGGCATCGGCGGCTATGAATTGCAGGATAGGCTTTTTAAGCGCGTCGCCTTAGAATTTATTACTGTTCCTGTTTTTGTTTTCATTTTAATGTTCGTGACGACTTCTTGGACGTCATAATCGAGTCTGACTCGATAAAATTTTTCCGCCAGACTAAAAGTAGAGAAGAGGGAAGCTCCAAAAGGCCATAATTGTATCCTATAGTTGATGATACAGTTTGATATATGTCTTGGCCTATAGTTTTCACGAAAATATCGTAATTTTTCACGAAAATAAAAATTATCAATGCCAAGGCCTAAGTGCTTCTTCCTTAAATAAAGAGACATAACTCCACGAAGTAGTGTGTAGAGCTTCAAAAATGAAGGATTAGACTGTCTTTATGCTCCAAAAACATGCTATGCACGTAGCAACATAAAAAACCCGAAAAGATGTCGGTGGATAAATCAAGATACTTGGCCTTGAAAATAGCGGTTTAGGGCGTATTAATAATCTAAATTAAAGGCACCAGAGACTAACGCGAAAGGAGTGTGATATCTGATGATATTTGTATTTTAATACTTTAATACTTTAATTCTTTAATTCGTTAATTCGTTAATTCGTTAATTCTCATACGTGCTGAGGTAGTGGACATCATATCCTCTTATAAAATAACCCCTTTAGATTTTTGGGAGACAAACCCTTGACAGGGAACGGTAAGTCTGATAAAGTTATCATGTCGCACAAGAATACTTTTGCGACATGTATGGTGGCCGGTTTCGAGGGAAGTGATGAAATAAAATTTCTAATTACTAATTTCTAATTTCTAAAAAATTTGTGTAAAATATTTAATATGACCAATTTCCTAGCAATTTCTCTGCTTTTTAGCCATTCCTCCCAAAAGCCGATTTTAGCCTCAAGCGGCTTCTCTAGGCCTTTTTTACTTCCCTGCCACAAGGAGACATATGGATATTTCTGATGGCATCAGGCGCTTTTTGGAATACTTAGAGATCGAACGCAACTGTTCAACTTTGACCATTCGCGACTATGAGCACTACCTAAACACCTTTGACGACTGGACGAGGGCAAATAGCCAGGTAGAAAAGGTCGAAGACATTGATGACGAACACATACGTCAATTTCGGCTGTTTCTGGCTCGTAAAGCTGACAAGCACGGCCGTTTTCTGAAACGAATTACGCAAAATTATTACGTCATTGCCTTAAGAGCTTTTTTAAGATATTTAATCAAGCAAGACGTCAAAACATTAGCACCGGAAAAAATTGATTTACCCAAAACCGAAAGCCGGTCGTTAAAATTTTTAAACGAAGAACAGCTTCATCGTTTACTTACGGCAATTGATATTTCCACCAACTGGGGTTTAAGAGACAGGACAATGGTCGAAATGCTGTTTTCAACGGGCCTGCGGGTTTCAGAACTGTGTAAGCTTAACCGAAACCAGATAAATTTAGATTCTAGGGAAATTGGGGTTATTGGTAAAGGTCAAAGGGCCCGCGTGGTATTTTTGTCTGATCAGGCGGTGTTTTGGCTAAATAAGTACTTGGCAAAACGAACCGATGATTTCTTCCCTTTATTTATAAGGTATAGTCAAAAAGTTGACGAGACTCCCCATGGCGAGAAAATGAGGTTGACGGCCCGAAGCGTGCAAAGAATGCTGGAAAAATATGTTTTGAAATCCCGCTTGCCAGTTAAGGCAACGCCGCATACATTGAGACATTGTTTAGAACCAAATACCAGAGTGTTTACCAAAGAGGTTGGTATGGTATCTGCCAATGATTTATTTTTTTCTGAAAGTGCAAAAATCGAAGGTGTTAATTTAAAAAACGGAAATCAACAATCAGCAGAAATCACCAAAAAATTAAGCCATATATCAGATTTGTATTCTGTTTGGGCCGATGGATACGAGATCGTATGTTCCGGAAAGCACTGGCTTTTTACAGTTGGATTGAACGGGCCCGAGGAAATATTGGTAAATAATTTAAAGTTAGGAGATTATATTTTAGGTGTTAACAAGGTGAATATTGTTGGTAAAACGTTTGTTGACATAGATATGGCAAGGTTAATTGGATATATTCTCGGCGACGGTGTTATCAGTGAAAAAAGACGCGGCGTTTTTATATTTGATAAAGATATAGATAACTTAAAATTTTATCAAAAGATAATTCTCGATAAGCTGCAGGGTTTTATAACAGTTGCAAAAGCTAAAATCAGCAATAGTTATGTGCTTACTTATTATTCATTACCGTTTGTAAAATTTCTTATATCGCTTGGTTTGGATAAAAAAGCAAAAGAAAAACGGGTACCGTCCAAAATAGTTAATTCTTCAAATCAAGAAATCGCCTCTTTTTTATCAGGTTTTTATGATGCAGAGGGCAATTCAACTGGTTCTCCTAGATTTTTTTCATCCTCTAAACATCTTCTCAAAGATGTCCAGATGATGTTATTACGGTTAGGGATAGATGCTCATTTAATGGAGCGAAAGAGAACTGTCACACTTCCGTCCGGCAGGCCCTATATCCATTTATTCTATACGCTACAAGTCCTGTCTTTTAATGATCAAAAGAGATTTATTAAACTAATTCCTACATTAAAAATAAAAACTTTAAAGGTATTTGGTAAGCGCGATTTTGATAAATTACCGGTAAACTTGCTATTAAAAGAAATTTACGAAGATTTGGAAAAAAACGGGAAAAAAGGTTTTCGTTATGCCTTGCAAATAAATGAAGGGATAAAATCTCCCAGATATTTTAAAGAAATGACTCCCCTACGCTCAACCGTTGGAAAATTTATCCGCCAGATAGAGAAATTTAAGTTTAATTCAAAAACTTTTGAAAATTTAAAAATGTTTTATAAATCTCAAAATATGAAATGGTTAGAGGTGAAAAAGATAATAAGGTGGCCATCGCCACGAAACAGCGTGTTTGATTTCACTGTTTCTGAAATTAGTAATTTAATTACAGACGGAATTGTCAGTCACAATTCGTTTGCGACTGATCTTTTAATGAAAGGCGCTGATTTACGCAGCGTCCAAGAAATGCTAGGACATAAAAACGTTGGCACCACCCAAATCTATACCCACGTCACCAATCCGCAGTTAAAAGAGGTTCATAAGAGATTTCACAGCGGGAACAAAAACAGATAAAAACGATATTATACTTGCTGATGAGAAACAGAAATCGGGGTTCTGCCAAAACTTTGAGCAATTCTAAAGGTGAATCCGCTTAACGGTACCGCGAGGACGTTCATTAATGGTTCCCACACAGCCGTATTTAGGGTTTCATCGACTCTATTCCAGGCATCCAGTACTTTTATTTTTAATTCGTGATTTCCACTGCTAAACTTTAGATAATGTTTTAACAAATCCTGCGTAGCTGACCAACCGCAGCCTAACCCATGAGGTTGCTGGTTTTCTCTTAATGGTGCTTGCTTACCAAGATAGACCTCAGCGCCGGTTTTCAAGGCGGAAAATTGAGTAATTAAAGCAGAGATGATGGTCGTAGGGACTGTTTTACCGATAAAATATCCGGAAAGAAAATCAGTGGCCACATTGGCTGGCAGACCAAAATAGATACCGGCGGCGATTAACTGATTTCCGATAAATGCTCCTCCGTTTAAACCGGCACCGGGTTCTACTCTTTGCTGCAATTCCTCCGCTATTCGTGGATCAACACATTTTCGATCGATTTCACGTGCCCCATCTGGGGCCATCACATATTGTCCTGACCCATGGAGACGAATTTTTTTTACATCGAGGTGGATAAGCGTATCTGCCGCGAGGATGATATTTTGCGCAACACCTGTGACAAAGCCCAATCCCATCGCCGCGGGTCTTAGTGCTTCCGGATTGCTGATAAATTTAGGTAGATCTTTTAAGGCCTCAGAGGCTAATTGTAATTGTGTTAATGAGAGAGAGAGAGAGAGAGATAAGGCTCTGCCAGGCCCAATTGTTTAGCCACTATTAGTGCGGCACCCACTACTGCAGTTTCGCCCAGCCAAATAGCTATATCTTTTAAAGGCAATGTTTTTCCATTTCTTGGTTCAATTTCCGAACGCATACGCATATAAGAAAAGAATGCTACTATTTTTATTAGAAAATGTCAATCCAACGCTGTAATCACCACTGTTGTAGGGGAAAAGATTTTAACGTTTTAAGAAATCTTGTCAATTTTAGCTTTTTTGCCCAAAGAAAAAGATATTTTTGATCAAGATTTTTTTGAATTTGGAAAACCGAAGCGGCATCTTCTAAATGGCGATCGCTATGAGATTTTTTATACCAATCAAGCTTAATGAGTATTAAATCCTCCGGGGAAATAAAATAAATTTTTTTTCCTGCAATCGTCTGTTTTATTTTTCTTTGGAAGCAAATTTTGTCTAAAGGTCTATTTATACCAAACCACAAATCAATCTTGAGGTTTTCTGGCAGGTAAAAGATGTTATGCTGATAATTTTCGGCTGCGGCTTGTAGCAACGACTCTTTGTCAAAAGAAAAATCGTTAGGCAGATCGTTTAAGAACGAACTAAAATTATCTTTTTTTTGTGGAATTACCACGACCTTAAAGTCAAAATCATGACTCGAACGCGGTCTGCCATAAACTGAAATCGCCAGCGATCCAGTTACGAAATAATCGATACCCTGTTTTTCTAACAGTCTACCTATAGTTAAAAGAACGTCTTGGTATTCCATGTCGGTGTAAATTATTAACGAAAACTGTTAGTTTAAAAGCTATTTGAAGTTTTTTTTCTGCAGTCATTTCCGAAAAACGAAGAAGATAAGCATTAAGCGAGGAGTTTTTATTAACAGGAACTTTTTTTCTCATTTACCTATTCTAACAGAAATTTTACTCCTTTTCCAAACAAACACGCAACCTCCGAGGCTATCCGATTCCGGATCGGATTATATTAGCGATCCGGTAATTATTCGATAATTAAATGTTTTATTTTAGCTAAATCTCGTTGGTAATCTTTTCTGGCCATTACAAATTTTTCGTAATCTTTTATCGAGCGAAATTGATCTAAAATTATTGATGGATAAACAAAGTCTAATTTTTCTAAACCAATATAGTGTTTGTACGACGAATATGAATAATCTTCAGGTTTATCCACCAAATATGCGGTCACAGGATTTAAATGAATATATCTTGACAAGTGTAAAATTTGTTCGTCGGTTTCAACATGAACCGCTTCAAAATTTGGTTCAAAAAGTGGACCAGAAGTTTCGTGTTTAATATTAAAATAATGGGCATAGCTATTGGATATTTTATGTAGAAACTTATAAATGCCAAAATCTTCAGTTTGTTGCAGAGTGAAATGAAAATGCGTTGGCATTATACAAAAATTTATTATTTTAACTAAACAGTAACTAAAGTTTAATAAGTACTTGCTTCTGCATTTACGATAATTTGAAAACTTCGTCGCTGGTTTACTTTGAAGATAATATCTTGAAGATTCTAAAAAAAGACTGGTTTCCTTTTCCCGATTAAATACAGGACGCTTATAGATCGATCGGTTAAAAACGTGATAGTATTCACCGGTAACAAATTGTATTTTTCTCAGACTCACATATCTAACATAACTCGATAAATATGATTCGTCAATATGGCAATATGTAAGTTTTAGAGGAAATACCCGGTTCGCGAAGCTATTCCGATCCCGGATCGGAAGAAGATACTTAATTTTAATTATCAACAAATAATCTTGCATGTACTGGAAAATCAATTCTTGCCTGTTCCTTAAGTTGATCAACTAGATCCCAATTTCTCTCATTGGCAGCTGCTTTCATTTTGGTTCTCCATCCAGCCCAAGGATTATCATCGGTATAATTATCTATAAGTGCTTGACCATGACCATCGTCTTTATATTGTTTTCTTAATGATTTCACGAGTCTATTTCTTGCTTCTGGTCCCCCCGGATATCCAATTTCGGAAGCGTTTAAGGCCAAAATTGGCCTGTATTTTTCTTTAGCTAATTTTTCCGACATAAGCTAATTATGATAATAAAAATAATTTTATTACTCTTTCTCCAAACACGCAACGGCGGCGACGAAGTCGGACTTATCCGATAACCTCATGAGGATCACACCCTGGGTAGCTCTACCCAGCCGGGGAACAGAATCGATTGGGACTTTAATCGTCTGTTTGCCCGATTTAGTTGCTAAAACAAGCTGACCAATCGTTTCTGACACCATTTGCGCGGTGACAATCGGGCCGGTTTTGGCAGTGACATTAGCCACTTTTACGCCCTGTCCGCCCCGTCTTTGCTTGGGAAAGGAAGTAACCGGAGTTCTCTTCCCTATTCCTCTTTCCGATACCACCAGAATATCGCGGAAAAATTTTAATCTTTTATCGCTCGGGTGTTCAATTTTTTGGGGTACACTTTCCATACCAACCACCAAATCATCCTTTTTCATTCGTACGCCGCGGACGCCGATGGTATCTCTACCGGTGGATCTTACTTCTTTTTCGGAAAATCGGATGGATTTGCCTTGATGGGTAAAAAGCATGATATCTTCATCGCCGGAGGTTATTTTTGCCCAAACCAGCTCATCGCCGGTTTCTAACTTTATTGCCGTTAGGCCATTTTTTCGGATATTCTCATATTGACTAAGAGTGGTCTTTTTAACCGTTCCCTGTCTTGTAGTCAGAAAAATACACTCACTATGGGTTTTATCGGCTTCACTGCTATAGGTTAGTAAGGAATTTACTTTTTCATCCTGGGCGATATTAATAAGATTTACCACCGCCTGTCCCTTACTAACTCTTGAGGACTCTGGGAGATCCCAAACTCTAAGTTGGTAAACTTTTCCTTTATTGGTAAAGAATAAAATATTATCATGGGTGTTGGCACTGACCAGATGATCGATTTCATCTTCCTCCTTTGTAATCATTCCGGTGACTCCTTTTCCTCCCCTGGCTTGGGCGCGGTAGGAGGAGGGCGAAAGGCGTTTGACATAACCAGTTTTGGTTAAGGTTATAATCATTTTTTCATTCGGGATTAAGTCCTCATCGGAAAACTCGCCGACTTTGCTTTTAATAACTTTAGTTTTTCTATCGTCGCCGTATTTTTCTTTAAGCTGGAGGATTTCCTCTTTTATTACTTTTAAAACTTTTTCCCCGTGCGAAAGCAGATCCTCAAGATAGGCAATCGTTTCCATCACCATCGCCAGTTCGTCTTCGATTTTTTGCCGCTCCAGAGCCGCCAGCCTTCTTAGCTGCATATCCAAAATGGCAATCGCTTGGATTTCAGTCAGACCAAACTTGGTCATTAAGTTCTTTTTGGCTTCGTCGGCGTCTTGGGATTTTTTAATCGTTTGAATAACCTCGTCGATGTGGTCAACCGCTATTTTTAAACCCTCCAAAATATGAGCTCGAGCCTTGGCCTGTTTGAGTTCGAACTCGCTTCTTTTAGTAACCACTCTTTGGCGGTGCCTGATGTATTCTTCCAGGATGGTTTTGAGAGTTAAGGTTTGCGGCGTTCCATCGACGAGAGCTACCATGTTTACGGGAAAGACGCTTTGCAGACTGGTATGCTTATATAAATTATTTAATACCTGTTTGGGCCGAGCATCTCTTTTAAGTTCAATTACAACTCTGATGCCGTGACGGTCGGATTCATCGCGAAGATCAGATATGCCTTCTAACTTTTTATCCTTAACTAAATCGGCAATTCTTTCGACCATCTGGGCCTTATTCACCTGATAAGGAAGCTCGGTAATAATAATGGCGGATTTGTTGCCACCCGCTATGTCTTCAATTTCAGCTCTACCCCTCATGACCACTTTGCCCTTACCCGTCGAATAGGCATTGGCGATTTCAGCTTTATCAAAAATAATGCCGGCCGTGGGAAAATCCGGGCCGTGGACATACTCCATGAGTTCCTCGGTGGTAACAGAAGATAGATTTTTGTTATCTACCTTCAATTCGTGTTCAACTTTATCGATTATGAACACAATAGCATCAATAAGTTCTGCCAGATTATGGGGCGGAATCTTAGTTGCCATGCCCACGGCGATACCTTCGGAACCTATGAGAAGCAAATTAGGAAGCTTGGCCGGCAGATAGACTGGTTCTTTTAAGGTGTTATCAAAATTAGGAGTAAAATCAACCGTTTCTTTTTCCAGATCGAATAACATTTCCGCGGCAATTAACGCGTCATAAACCGGAATATCGCCATGGGGGTGGTATTTACCTAAAACTTCACCGACAATTTTAGCGCTTTTGGAAAATTTAGAAGTATGATGCAGGCCCATTTCGTGCATGGCATAGAGAATGCGTCTGTGAACTGGTTTTAAACCGTCCTTAACGTCTGGCAAAGCCCGAGCCACAATAACGCTCATCGCATAGTCCAAATAGGACTTTTGCATTTCTTCGGTAATTTCTACTGGTAGAAGTTTGCCAATGTTCATAAATCTAATTTAAAAGTTAAAGGTCAAAAGTCAAAATCATTTTCCAATGACGGCGATGACAAAAGGCGCGATTAAAAGAGCAACGATTTGCACGATTTTCATCATCGGATTAAGAGCCGGACCGGCAGTATCTTTTAACGGGTCGCCAACGGTATCACCGACGACTGCTGCTTTGTGAGTATCGCTGCCTTTGCCGCCATAGTTGCCATCCTCGATGTATTTTTTGGCGTTATCCCAGGCTCCTCCTGCCGTACACATATACAAAGCCAGAGCTAATCCTGAAACCACGACGCCGGCGAGGAATCCTCCCAAGCTTTCCGCACCTAAAAATCCGACCAAAACTGGGGCGCCGACGACAATTATAGCTGGAATAATAAGTTCTCTTTGGGCGGCTGCGGTAACGATTGCGACCGCTTTAGAATAATCAGGCAGAGTTTTGCCTTCCATAATACCTTTAATTTCTTTAAATTGACGTCTCACTTCTTGGACTACTTCAAAAGCAGCCTTGCCCACGGAGCCAATAAGCCTCGAGCCAAATAAATATGGTAGACCAGTTCCAATTAAAAGGCCGGCAAAAACTTTAGGATTGGCGATGTCAATTGATTTTAAACCCGTGACTTCAAAATAAGTGGCAAAGAGCGAACTAGCAGCCACGGCGGCGCTACCAACAGCAAATCCTTTGGTTAACGCCTTCGTAGTATTGCCGACAGCGTCCAGGCTTTCCGTAACCGCTGCCGCCTTGCCAGGGACGTTGGCCATTTGAACCATGCCTTGGGCGTTATCCGAAATCGGACCGAAAGTATCTAGAGACATAATAATACCTGTCGTTGCCAGCATACCCATACCGGCAAGGGAAATTCCATAAAAACCCAAAAACCAATAACCGACAAAGATCGTCGCGGTAACAATTAGGATATTAAAAAAGGTTGCTTCCATGCCAATAGCAATGCCGCTAATGATCGTAGTTCCCGCCCCGGTTTTAGACGCGGTGGCAATTTGCATCACGGGCTTTTCTCCGGGTCCGGTGTAATACTTGGTAAGAAATAATATTACCAGCATGGAAATAATACCAGCCACAGCGGCAAACCCGGCTCGTGGTTCGTTTAAAAGAAAAATCGCCAGTGCCATAAAAATTACCATCGCCGAAATGGCCGAAATAATAAAGCCGCGAATTAAAGGTAAAAGAGGATTCTCTTTTTCGTTTTTTGCTTTAACAAAAAAGGTTCCGAGTATGGAAGTTACAATAGCTGCAGCCCGTGCTAAAAGGGGAAAAACTACGCCTTTTAAGCCAAACATCGCGCCTCCTAGGATCATGGAAGCTACAACCCGCATAAAAAGGGTTAATAATGCCGCCCCAAAACCATAACCGACCAAAACGTCAGTCGCGTGCTTCGCGACTAGATCAGCCCCTTGCGCAATATAGGAAAAATAAGCCCACATATAAATAAGGGAAACGCCGAAAAGTCCAAGACCGACCACAAGCATGCCGTTTACGGTTCCGGCGCCAAAGGCAATTTTAAGAGCAGGATTTAAACCATATTGAGCGTTATTGGCAGTTCGCACATTGGCGCGGACAGCAATCCACATGCCAAAAAAGCCGATCAAAGCACTACCTACTCCTCCGAGGACAAAAGCAACTGCTGTACCAGTTCCAAGGGTAAAATTTATTAAAACGCTTAAAACCAGCATGATAGGAATCACGACTCGAAATTGTTTTTTAATATAAGTCATCGCGCCCTCGCGGATTGCTTTGGCAATCGCTTGCAATTTCGGACTGCCCTCTTCTTCTTTAAGTACTTGTCTTGTTAAATAATAACCATAGCCGATGGCTAAAAGAGCTGTTAATGGAGCTACAAATAGTGCTATAAGTTGAATATCCATATATCCTTTCTAAGTCACCTAAGTCTCTTAAGTTACCTAAGTTACTTAACTAAATATCTAGGTTGGCAGTTTTGGCATGGGTTTGAATGAACCGTTTCCTCGGCGGCACCTCATCACCCATTAACATATTAAACACTTCGTCGGCTTTTTGGGCATCGGCAATGGAAACCTGTTTGAGCGTGCGATTGACGGGATTCATCGTCGTGTCCCAAAGTTGATCCGGATTCATTTCACCAAGACCTTTGTAACGCTGGAGTAGCGGTCCTTGTTTGCCTCCCGCGGCCAAGATTTTTTTTAAAAAAGCGTCTTTTTCTTCTTCGCTATAGGCATAAAAAACCTCTTTGCCAGCCTGAATTTTATATAAAGGGGGCAGAGCGATATAAAGATAATTGCCTTCAAAAACAATGGGAAGATGCCGAAAAAAGAAAGTTAAAAGCAAAGTGGTGATATGCTGGCCGTCAACGTCGGCATCGCACATGATGATAATGCGGTGATAACGAAGTTTCTCGGAATTTAAAGTTTCTCCAATTCCCATTCCCAGAGCGATAATTAAATCTTTTAATTCTTCAAATTCAATAATTTTATCAAGCCTGGCTCTTTCCGTATTTAAAATTTTACCACCAAGCGGTAAGATGGCTTGAAATTTACGATCTCTTCCCTGCTTGGCACTGCCTCCCGCACTGTCGCCTTCGACGATGTATAATTCCGATTCGCTCGGATCCTTAGATTGACAATCCGCTAATTTCCCCGGTAGGGTTGATCCTTCCAAAGCGCCTTTTCTCAAAACCAAGTCTTTGGCCGCCTTGGCGGCTAATCTGGCTTTGGCAGCGAGAGCCACTTTTTCTAAAATGCGCCGGGCGTCGCTGGGGTTTTCCTCAAAATACATATCCAGGCCTTCTTTAGTTACCGATTGCGCAAAAGGCAAAACTTCGGCGTTGCCCAGTTTGGTTTTGGTCTGGCCTTCAAATTGGACTTTATCACCAGGCATCTTCACGAAAACAACTGCGGTTAAGCCTTCCCTAGTATCTTCTCCGGTAATCGCCTCATCGCCATTTTTGAAGGCGCCGATTTTTTTACCGTAATCATTTAAAGATCTCGTGAGCGCCATGCGAAAACCGGTTAAATGCGATCCGCCTTCCGTGGTGTTTATCACATTGACAAAAGATTCCACGATTTCCGAAAAACCGTCGTTATATTGAAGCGCAATTTCCAAAAGCAGATTCTCGTTTTCGCGGCTTATATATATAGGTTTAGTCAAAGTGACTTTGTTTTTATTGAGCTGCTCAACGAGAGAAGAAATTCCGCCCTCAAAATAAAAGTGGGACTCTTCACCGCTTTTTTGGTTAAGAAGATGAAATTTTATGCCGGCGACTAAGTAGGCGCGTTCGCGGAGTGATCTTTTAATGGTTTCGTAGTCAACTCCGATGCCTGTCGTGAAAATTTCTGCATCTGGTAGAAAGTACGTAGTCGTACCAGACAATAGATGATCGACGGTAGAAGCTGGATCGATCTTCGATCTTCTACCATCTACCTTCTTTTCTATTAAGGCGGTGGTTGGTTTTCCTCTTTTATACTCTTGCCGGAAAACTTTCCCGTCTCTTCTTACCTCCACCCGCATCCAGTTGGAGAGAGCATTGACAACCGAAGCGCCAACGCCGTGAAGGCCGCCGGAAACTTTGTAGGCTCGCGAATCAAACTTGCCTCCGGCGTGAAGTTTAGTCATCACAATTTCCAAAGCGCTTTTTTTGAACTTGGGCATCATATCGACGGGGATGCCGCGGCCGTCGTCTGTTACTTCGAGCGAATCATCAGCATGAATTGTGACCCAAACGTTTTTAGCAAATCCCGCCAACGCTTCGTCGACAGAGTTATCGATAATTTCTGTAATTAAATGGTGCAGTCCTTTACTATCGGTAGAACCAATATACATCGCGGGGCGCTTACGGACTGGCTCTAAGCCTTCGAGAACCTGGATCTGTTTAGCGCTGTAATCAGCTGATTTTTTAGTTGTCATATTTTAGGTGACTTAAAATTTAAGCAAAAAAAGGAGCAAAATTACTCTGCTCTTTAGGCTATTTTAGCACGAAAGAAATAAATTTTCCAGAGCGAAACGAGGGTTAATGTTGGCGTCAAGATATCTACGAAAAAATATCACCAGGTGTAAAAATTTTACCAACTTAGGCTGGGGTTTTTCTTTCAAAAGTTTTTGCCCCACCAAAGAAATTTTGGCTAAAGATGCCTCGGCGCTATTTTTATCCTTGCCAAAAACTTCGGCCCACAGAAATTTTTGACCGACATCGCCGTTTAAAATCAAATCTAAAGCCAGCGTCATTTTCTTTTCTTCTTCATTACTTAGTTCGACGTCAACTTTTGCGGGAAGACTAATAACTTGGCATCTTGATAAAACCGTCGGCAACAAGGCGCTTTTTTTCTCGACTATAAGAATAATCAAACAAAAGACAGGCGGTTCCTCCAAAGTCTTAAGAAAAGCATTTTGAGCTTGGATAGTTAAACGGTCGGCATTTTCAATCAGGACAATTTTAAGAGGGTACGAATAAGGTTTGAGATGAATCTGATATTCAATTTCCCTTACCTCGGCAATTCCCAAGGAAATAAGAGGTGAAAAAAGAAAAAAATCAGGATGATTCTTAAGAGTTTCCCAGGGCTTATCTTTGGTCAAATTTAAAACTTTGTAGATTAAATCTTTAGCTAAACTTAGTCTTTCTTCACTTTTGCCGCCGGCAATAATTTTTGCCTGAATCATACATTGACATTATATCTAATTTACCTCTAAGATAATACTAGTGAAAAACGACAATAATGATCTTGCTAGAGTGCTTTTGTCGCAAAAGCTTCTTTCCCCCGAGCAAGCGGATTTAGTTCGTCTGGAAAGTGTTAATAAAGGCCAAAGAATTGAAGAGGTCATCAGGGCCCATAATTTTGTCGCGGAAGAACAACTAGCCAAAGCTAAAGCTGAGATTTTAGGCGTTTCCTACGTTTCTTTGGCGGCCAAAGGCATTTCCCCTGATATTTTAAATTACATTCCCGAACCAGTTGCCAGACGCTACATGGTATTGCCCTTTTCTTTTGACCAAAAAACGAGAATTCTTTCGGTAGCGATGAAAGATCCGGTGGACATTTCCGCCATTGAATTTCTAGAAAGCAAATCCGGTCTAGCCATCGAACCGTATCTGGCCCTAGAAAGCGAGCTTTCGCAAAAGATCGAAGAAGAATATTCCCAAAGTCTAACTTCGGAAGTCACGCAGGCATTAAATGAATCAACTATTTCTACTAAAACCGAAGAAGATACCTCTAAATCCCTAGCCCAGACGATCACCGAAGCACCGATTGCCAAAATCGTTTCCACGATATTAGATTACGCCGTCAAATCGCGCGCGTCAGATGTTCACATCGAACCCCAAGAAGAAAGAACCAGGGTGCGCTATCGTATCGACGGCATTTTGCACGAAAGATTGGCCTTGCCGAAAAAGGTCCACGACGCGGTCAGTTCCCGCATCAAAATTCTCGCCGACATGAAAATCGACGAGAGAAGAATTCCCCAGGATGGCCGTTTTTCCTTCTCCAGCGGTGATCAGGAGGTGGATTTGCGCGTTTCCTCGCTTCCTACCGTTTATGGTGAAAAAATTGTCATGCGGCTTCTGAAAAAAAGCGGCGGCGTTCCAACCTTGCCTGAACTTGGCTTAAGAGGAACGGCGCTAAAAAACCTGGAAAACGCCACACTTCGGCCCCACGGTATTATTTTAATTACCGGACCAACCGGATCGGGAAAAACTACGACTCTCTACTCGATTTTAACCAAATTAAATACGGCGAAAGTCAACATCGTGACTTTGGAGGATCCGGTTGAATATCAAATCGGTGGGGTTAATCAGGTCCAAATAAATCCGGCTGCCGGGTTAACTTTTGCTTCTGGGCTGCGTTCCTTTTTGCGTCAAGACCCTAACATTATTATGGTCGGTGAGATTCGGGACACAGAAACAACTGATTTGGCTATTCAGGCGGCCTTAACAGGGCACTTAGTATTTTCTACTCTTCATACCAACAACGCTTCCGGAGCTTTGCCCAGGCTTTTGGATATGCATGCAGAGCCTTATTTAGTCGCCTCGGCTCTTAACGCCGTGGTGGGTCAACGCGTAGTCCGACGGATTTGTAATTTTTGTAAAGAAGAATACGAACCGCCGGAGCCAATTGTCAGCGATCTAAAATTAGTCCTTGGTAAATTATTTCCTGACTCAGCGCAGCAAAAAACTAGCAAACTTGTTCTCTATAAAGGTAAAGGCTGCGATGAATGCAGCGCTACCGGGTATCAAGGCCGAATTGGAGTTTATGAAGTATTGCCGATAGACGAAAAAGTGGGCAGATTGGTATTAGAGCACGCTTCGACCGGCGACATTGAAGCCAAAGCGATCGAGGAGGGTATGATTACGATGAAACAAGATGGGTATTTAAAAATTATTGAAGGCATTACGACCGTGGAAGAAGTACTGCGGGTGGCGCAGGATTAAAAAAATTTTAAGTTTTTAATTCTTAATTTTTAATAAAATCTATGGAACTTGCAACTTTATTACAAACCATCCTAACTGCGCGGGGTTCGGATCTACATTTATTGGCTAACCTCTTGCCGATGATTAGAGTTGATGGCGATCTAAGCCCCATTGCGGGCCAAAACATGATCAGTGCCGACGATGTTAAGACGCTTTTGTTTTCCATTATGAGCGAGGAGCAAAAAGAATTATTTTTAGCTAATAAAGAGATTGATTTCTCCTATGCTTTTTCCGATGCGGCGCGGTTTCGCGTCAATGTTTATTGCCAAAAAGGGACTTTTGGAGCCGCTTTCCGTCTAATTCCCATGAAGATACCATCGCTTACTGATATTAATTTGCCAGATATTACCCATGTCTTTGCCAGCTTAAAGCAGGGATTTATTCTCGTTACCGGGCCGACAGGACACGGCAAATCTACTACTCTCGCCGCGATTATTAACGAAATCAACCGAACTAGAAGAACGCATATTGTAACAATTGAAGACCCGATTGAATATATTTTTAAACCCGAGTTAAGTATTATTTCTCAGCGCGAAATGCATCTCGATACCCATTCTTGGGATCTGGCGCTAAGGAGTGTTTTACGTGAAGATCCTGATGTGGTACTGGTTGGCGAGATGAGAGATCTCGAAACCATTCGCGCGGCGAT
Organism: Candidatus Gottesmanbacteria bacterium; assembly: GCA_016195615.1. Lineage (GTDB taxonomy): Bacteria > Patescibacteriota > Microgenomatia > JACPZF01 > JACPZF01 > JACPZF01. The sequence continues at coordinate 37,238 of JACPZF010000015.1, forward strand.
GACGGTTGCCGAAACCGGCCATTTAGTTTTAGCAAGCCTGCATACTAACAGTGCGAGTCAGACCATCGATCGTATCGTGGGGGTATTTCCAGAAGAGGAACAACAGCAAGTCAGATTGCAACTAGCGAGTACGTTGGAAGGAATAATTTCGCAAAGACTTATTCCTTTAGTAAGCGGCGGTCGCATCCCGGCGGTGGAAATCTTAACCGCTACGGCAGCGATTAAAACCGTCATTCGCGAGGGGAAAAATCATCTCATCGACAACATCATTCAGACTTCGGCGGAATCGGGGATGATTTCTCTAGACAAATCGCTGGCGAGATTAGTACTTAACAATAAAGTTAGTAAAGATGTCGCCATGGCTTATTCTCTGCACCCCGAAGATTTTGTCAGCATCTTAAGAGAAAAGAAATAAATTATGCCCATTTATCGATACAAAGTACGAGACCACGGGAGTAAAACGTTGCAAGGAAACATCGAAGCTAAAGACCCTCGGGTGGCGGCGGTGCTACTTCGCGAGCGGGGGCTTTTTATCATTGATATCGGTCTGCCGACAAAATTTAGCGTCGAAACCGTCAAGAGATATTTAACCAAAGTTTCCTATGGTGATATTGCGACTATGACGAGGCAGTTTGCGACGCTTATTACTTCCGGACTGCCGATAATTGACGCGTTGTCTCTGCTTGGCGACCAAATGCAAAACCCCATACTTTCCGCTACGGTCGAAGGCATTAAACACGAAGTTGAAGGCGGATCGAATTTAGCAACGGCCTTTGAAAAACATCCCAATATTTTTAACCGTTTGTACATCTCACTTTTAAGAACCGGTGAGACTTCGGGAATGTTGGATAAAGTCTTAAGTAAATTAGCTGACAACATGGAAAAACAACGCGAATTTAATTCCAAAGTTAAAAGCGCTTTGGTCTACCCCATCATTGTTATCGGCGGCATGGGCTTAGTCGCTTTAATTATGATGATTTTCGTCATTCCCAAACTCACGGCTTTATACAAGGATTTAAACGTCGTTTTGCCCCTGCCGACGCGGATTTTAATCGCTGTCTCCAATTTTATGATTGGTTTTTGGTGGTTAATGATTTTAGCCATTTTCGGTTTAGGATTTCTTTATTCGGCTTGGCGCAAAACCGATCAGGGGCGCCAAATCACCGATAGGCTTAAATTAAAAGTCCCGATCCTGGGACCTATTACGCAAAAAGTAAATCTGGCCCAGATTTGCCGTACCCTTGGCCTTCTCGTTGGCGCCGGCATTCCCATTATCGACAGCATTAATATTGTGGCTACGGCAACCGATAATGTTTTAATGGAAAAAGCTTTAAATTTTGCTTCCAAACACGTGGAAAAAGGATTCCCTTTGGCGCAATCAATTGAACAAAAAGAGGTCTTTCCGCCGATTGTGGCCCAAATGATCAGGGTGGGCGAAGAAACCGGTAAATTAGACGATTCTCTTCTTAAACTTTCCTACTATTTTGAGAGCGAAAGCGAAGAGTTAATCAAGGGCTTGACAACTGCATTGGAGCCACTTATCATGATTGTATTGGGAGTGGGAGTTGGCTTTTTAGTCATCTCCATCATTCTTCCCATTTATAAAATTACCAGCGCGATATAAGGAGGTTTAACAATATGAGGAAAGCCATCCAAAAAGGTTTTACGATGATCGAGCTTTTGGTGGTTATTGCGGTTATCGGCGTTATGGCCACCGCCGTTCTTTCAGCTATCAATCCTCTGGAACAAATCAATAAAGGCAATGACACCGGTTTAAGATCAGATGCGGAGCAAGTCCTGGGTGCAGTAGATCGGTATTATTCATCATTAGCCTATTTCCCTTGGCAAAACGGGGCCAACGATAACTTTGTCAACGTAGCCTGGCAAAACGTTATCGATCTAAATACTAATCGTTCGGCTTTAACCAATATGGAAAATACCCAGGAAATTAAACACGGATTTACTCTCCGGCTGACAGATGTCAAGCGAACGCCGATTTATTTAATGTATGACAACAGTTCGGCTTCACCAACGATGTATGCTTGTTTTGTGCCCAAGTCAAACTCGTTTTTGACAGAGGCATTTAATCGCTGCAAAGGTACAGCAGTTACGGCTGGGACGCCATTTGGAGCAACCGGCGAAGCATGTGCGGGGACTGTTGGAGCAAGTACAACTTGCAATACGACCAAAAACTGCTACGTTTGTCTGCCGTAAAAGGTTGGGCGATACAGAGCGCCGCGGCTTGTACCTAATTTTATAAGGAAACCTTCCTTAAGCAATTGACTTACATCATAATGAAGCGTGCTTTTAGGAATTTTTTGAAAACGGCGTTTGAGAAAATCAAAAGAAACAATTTGGTGATTTCTGACGATCTCTAAAATTTCCCGTCGCCTGGGAAGAAGCCAGTCCTCTACGGTTTCGGTTTTGGCATTTTTAAGTTTTTCCATGGTCTTATCAGTTTGGAATTGTAATCCCTCTAAAAAAAATTCCACAAATTCGGTGACGTCTTTTTTATTTAGAGCCAAAAGATCATAGTAAGTTTGCCTTTTTGATTCTAAATATTCTTCTAAAGATACTAGTCCGCGAAAACCAAACCCGGAATTTTTTAAAATTAAAGTGGCCAAAAGTCTTCCGGTCCGACCGTTTCCGTCTAAAAAGGGATGAATTTTTTCAAAGGCAAAATGGTAAGTGGCGGCGTTCACCGGACCCTCATCTTCTGAAGAATTTATTTTTGCTACCAAGGTTTTGATTAAGGAAGGTATCTTTGACGCCGGAGGTGTAAGATAAACTGCAACTTGGGCCTGACTAAAAATCGCGGAAGGTTCGCGGCGCCACTCTCCCGCTTCGGGGGAAAGATTGGCCAAAACATACCCATGCAGTTTAAGAATTGTCGAATAAGACAATTTTTTTGGTGCCTTGGAATAGACCCAAGTAAGGCCTTTCAGAACGTTGGCCACTTCAATTTTAGCGATATTTTTGGCGTTCCTTTGTAAAGAGATAAAACTTAAGTCTTCCAGACGCAATTTGTTGCCCTCAATCCGGGCAGAAAAAAGCGAGCTTTTAAGAAGTGACTCGCGCCGGAGATTCTCTTCAAGATGAGGCGATGACGGCAGCAAAGCGATAACCCTAGCCATAACTTTCAGCTCTTCCATGGCTTTGGCGATGACCTTTGTGCGGCGGTAGTAGTAATCCAATTTCATATTAAATAATCTTAGAAGATATTAGAAGTTATTGCAAGATATTGAAGGATTTTTAGAGTCGTCTCTGTTATAATTCTTTCGTTATGCTCTATCGTTTAGTTGATTTGGTTTTGGCCAAAAAAAATCTGGCGTTTTTTTTAATTCTTTTCATGCTGGGTTTGTTTGTGGTCTTCCCGACTTACGACCCGGATTTGGGCTGGCATATCGCTTACGGCAATTATTTTTGGCAAAACCATAAACTATTAACAAGCGATATTTTTTCCTGGACCCTAGCTGATTTTAAGTGGTTTAGCATTTCCTGGCCTTATGATCTTTTAGTAAGTTTGGTTTTTCCTAAAGGAGAATTTTTGGCCTTGTCATTAATCGCGGTGGCAGTAATTCTTCTGACTTTTTGCTTTCTCGTCAAACCTTTTAAACTTTCCTTTTTTTGGTTAGTAATGGCATCGTTAGTATTTATTTTTTTTGTCCAACCACTAGCCAGCCCGGGTTTTAGAGTTCAGCTTTTTGAACTGCTTTTTTTAGCCGTAGCGACAAGTCTTATTTGGTCGTATGAAAAAGGTCAAAAAGTAGTAGTTTGGTACTTTCCTCTTTTAATGATCGGTTGGATCAATCTTCATGGCTCATTTATCATGGGACTCTTTTTAATCGGTTCTTACGTAGTTGTTAAAAACTTAAGTTCAACGTTAAACGCGCAGCAAAAAATAGTTTTAAATTTAATTTTACTACTTACTATTCTAGCTGTTTTTATCAATCCTTACGGTCTGGCGCTTTTTAAACAAATTGTAAATTATGCCCCCATTTTGCGAACTACCGGCGTTAATGAATGGCAGCCGGAAAGCATTTTTTCCGATAAGTGGCTGATGCTTTTAGTCTGGACGGCCCTCCTCATCGTTATCGTTTTAAAAAACCGCCGCGATCATTTTGGTTTGTATCAAGCTGTTATCGTTTTGCTATTTGCTTTTTTAGGTTTTAATTCGAGAAGAATGATCACGCCGTATGTGGTTGTTTCTTTACCCCTGGTATTAAATTTTATTCATGGTCTAAATTTTAAAATAAGCAAAAAAGCAAATTTGATGGCTTTAGTAATTATCATGAGTGCTATCGTCAATGGACTTTTTAATCGACTTCCCTCTTTGCATTTTTTAAAGACCAATCTTAATGAATACTGCCAAATTGGACTGCATTGTTCTCCGGAAGCGATGAGCTTTATTAAAAAAAATCCTTTACCGAAAAAAAGTCTAACTTTTTATAACTGGGGCGGTTATTTAATTTGGCAAACGGAAAGTCGCGTTTTTGTCGACGGCCGGATGGACCAATGGGAAAAAGAGGGTTTTAGTGCTTTTAGCGATCACGAAAAGATTTTGCAAAAAGACGATTTAGATCTTTTTAATAAATATAATTTCGACGCCGTCTATATCCCACCTACTTTTCGTTTGGCAGCGTATCTAGAAAAACAAACAGAGCAAGGGAAATGGGCTAAGGTTTTTGGCGATGATCGCGCGGTCATTTTTGAGAAAAAAAAGTTATGAAAAAAACTATTTTACTAGCGATCGCGGTTTACTTAATAAGCAGTATCGGCCTACTTTATGGTTATCTCCACACGCCTTCCGGGATGATTTTTTTAGGCGGGCATTTGCCCAATTCCGGTGAAATCCTAAATATGGTTTTACCGCAGCTTCGGGAAGGACATTTGTTAATTAAAAACCTCTTTACCTCTGAACCGCAGCCCAGAATTTTTTTTGCTCCTTCTTATTTACCAATGGCGTTACTGGGTCAAATTTTGCCTGTCAATAATTTTCTCCTTGTACAGTTAGGACGTTTTTTTTACACGATCTTATTTTTTATTATTGCTTTTAAATTTTTTAAACTCCTTAAACTTAAAAATATATTTTGGGCGTTTTTGCTTTTAGGTTTTTCCTCGGGGTTTGGCCTTTTTTTAAAATGGGGAATTCCTAATTCGGCGGATTTATGGATTCCTGAGATCAACACTTTTCATAGTCTTCTTTTTTCTCCCAATATTATTTTTAGCCAAATACTGATGATGTTGTCGCTTATGACTTTTTTTAAAGGGTATACCTTACAAAAATGGAAATACTTTTTGCTTTCAGGAGCGTTTGCTACTCTTTTAGCGTTTGAACACCAGTTTGACGCCGTAACCGTACTCCTTACTATTTTGATATTTCTTCTTTTGACCGAAACAAAATTTAAAATTTGGCTTAAAAAAATATTCTCGCTTTGGTCGATTTTTTTCGGACCAATACTCGTCTTTGGGCTTTATTATTTTCTGATTAAACAAAACTGGTCATCATTGATTTGGACTAACCAAAACCATCTTTACTCCCCACCTCTACTCTCCTACATTTCGGGATTTGGTCTAATTGGCATCGGTGCTTTTTTGGCAATTATTAAATCTAAGAACAAAAAAAATTCTTCTTATCATCTTATTTTGTCCTGGCTGATAGCCGTAATAATTGTTATTTATAGTCCTTTGCCTTTTCAAAGAAGATTTGGCGAAGGAATGCATATTCCTCTGGTCATACTAAGTTCTTACTATCTTTGGGAATTAGTCCAAAAGTTAAAAAAAATTCCTTTTCGGCTTGGCCTTTTTTTCCTGCTGCTATTTTCAGCAGCAACCAATTTTTATTTGCTTTATCTTGATATCAAAGCCTACCAACTAAGTCCCAATGAATCACCATTTTATATTTATCAGGAAGACCTAACGGCTCTTTCGTGGTTAAGAAATAACTCCAGCGACAAAGATGTTATTTTAGCCGATGGGCTCTACAGTCCTCTGATTCCGGGATTAATAGGACGTACGGTTTATTTCGGCCATTCGGTCGGGACTGCACTGACGATTGATCCGGAAAAAAAGACCGAGCAGGCGAAGAATTTTTTCTTTTATGATTCGGACGAAAAACGTCAGAAATTTTTGGAAAATAATAAAATAACTTTTTTCTTTTTGGGGAAAAAGGCAGCCGCCGCGGAAGATTTTTCCCTCTGGGAGGGGAAAGATTATTTTAGAAAAGTTTTCGAAAGACAAGACGTTAAAGTTTTTAAGGTAAAAAATTCTTTGATAATTTGATTGAAAAAATACATCTTTAATGCTAGTATTACTATAGCATGCGTAAATCTGCCTTTACCCTTATCGAACTAATGATTGCCGTAACCATTGTTGCCATAATTGCTGGAATTTTTGCCTTAAATGTGTCTGGAAATTTAGCTAAGGCCCGAGATGCAAAAAGGAAAAGTGATTTAAGAGCTCTTAAAACTTCCCTAGATCTTTATTACAATGTTAACAACCTCTACCCTCCTTCGGAATCGAGTTGGCCGCCTTTTTCCGGGGATAATCGCATTAAAGGCTGTGGGGCTTTAACTACACCTCTTAATTGCAATTGGGGAACGCCATGGGTTCAGGATGGAGTAACCTATATGGGAGTCTTACCTAAAGATCCTCAATCGCAATGGTCCTACTATTATCTACGTGCGCCGCAAGGCCGCTTAAGTTATATTATGGTGGCTAAATTGGAAAGAGGTTTTGATCCGGATACTGCCGCGTCGCAAAGCAATTGTCAGGATACGACTTATGGTTTTGTCTATTCTGACCCATCGTGGTATGTGGTGTGTGATGCGAGGTAGATAATATGAAAAGTAAGGCATTTTCGTTAATTGAACTGTTGGTAGTTATCTCAATTATGGCTATCTTAGGTAGTTTAGCTCTCAGTGCTTTTTCTACCGCCAGAAAAGAAGCACGCGATACGCAAAGAAAAAATGAATTAACCCAGTATAAAACGGCTCTCGAGTCCTATTATGTTTCCAACAGTACCTACCCTGTTTATTCCGGCAGTCCGGCGATTTCCAATCAGTTTCAAGGTATTTTTGATCAAAACAGCTCTTTTATTCAAATCTATATGGCCGGAACGACTTTGCAGGGGGTAAACGCCGCTGATAATTACGTTTATTACTATTTAAGCGACGGTGTCAAATATAAACTTTGGGGCAAAATTGAATTAAACGATTATTTTGAAATTTGCTCCAATGGTAAAAGCGGAGCGTTAAAATCGATAAATTTAAATCTATCCAGTGTTGCTTGCGACTTATGATAAGAAAAAAACGGGGATATACGCTTTTAGAAATTTTAATGGTGATGGGAATAATTGGCATTCTTCTTGCAGTATCTGCATCGGCTTTTTTGTCAGCTCGATTAACGGCCAGAGACGCCCGAAGAAAAACTGATTTGGAGCAGATAAGAGGTGCAATAGAAACATATAAGGCAGACAAAAATGTCTATCCCGGATCTCAAAGCGTGCCTACTCAAAGCAGTGGCAATGTCAGTTCTCTCGCCACCTTTCTGGTTAGCGGTTCTAATCAGTATATTTCCGCCATACCCTCGGATCCGATTTCAACCATGCAATATTATTACATTCCTACAGCCACCGGCTATTATTTATGCGCCTCACTGGAAGGCCTCCCGAATACTGCCTCGACTAATTGCGGCAGCGGTGATTGTGGTGTCAGCAGCAATTTGGCGAAAGTCTGCAATTATGAAGTCAAAAATCCCTAAGTTTTGGCATTTTGGATTTACCTTAATCGAATTATTAGTGGTTTTTTCTTTGGCGGTAATTTTTGCCGTCGTTACGATTCCGTCTTATATTAATTTTAATAGAGAACAAGAGGTTAAGCAGTCAGCTTTGTTTCTTAAATCGCAAATAAGAAAGGCGCAAAATAGCAGTTTATCCGGTGAAAAATCTACTACCAGTTGTACTCAAAGCGATGTTTTGACGGGTTTTTTTGTCGAGCTGGCAGTAAACCAAAAAAGCTTCGTCTATGGCGGCCGCTGCGGCGATATTGATTTTAACAAAACCACGCTTAAATTGCCTTCCTCCAATACTAAAATATCGGGTTTTTACGACGCTACATCTTTGCCTACGCCTCCCTGCAGTGCTTTTACTCCCGGCAATGGTTCTCTACGATTAAATTACCGCCCCGTCGCTAAAGGGATTGATTTTTACGATTGGAATAGCGCCATCGCTAGCGGCTCCAATCTAAATTACGGTAAAATCGCCATTAAGATATCCGATGCCAACGCCAACGATTATTTTATTATCATTAGCTCTGGTGGAGAAATTTATGACACGGCAAGCTGTTAAAAAGAAACCTGGTCAAAGCATGATCGAAACCCTAATCGCTTTGGGAATTGGGGTTTTAATTATTGTGGCGCTGGTCCAAAGCATTGTCACGAGCATTAAAAATTCCCAGTTTGCCAAAAATCAGACGCTCGCGACCAGATTTAGCCAAGAAGGAATAGAAATTATAAGAAGTGTGCGCGACAGACTAGGCTGGCCAAGCTTTTATAATAGTTATAACACTAAGACCAAATGTTTAGGCTCCAACGATTATACAACTTGGGGCGATACTCTTCCCTGTACGATAAATACCGGCGACATCTTTTCCCGACAGGCAAGTTTTTCTGATCCCAGCGGATCGGGCAATCAAATCTTAGTCAATGTTACTACTGCTTGGACCGATACGACAGGAAGTCACAAATCCGAACAACAGACGTACTTAACAAAATGGCAGCAATAAAATATGTCGATACGAGTTTTGCACTTAAATATGTTACTTTGCTCTAATCGTCATTCTGGTAAGCGAAGCGCATCCAGAATCAGATTCTGGACAAGCCAGAATGACAGTAGAAAAGCCCCAGGTTACACTTTAATCGAAATTTTAATTGTTTTTAGTATCATCGGCTTGGTTTCGGTTTTTGGTTTGAATTTTTTAACAACAATTCTTCGGGGTAATTCCAAAACTGCCGTCACCACGGAAATAAAACAAAACGGCAATTACGCGCTCGATATTATCAGCTACTTCATTAGAAACGCCCTAAGTATTGATAATTGCTCAGCGTCTTCGCTTTCACTTCGGCAATGGGATAATTCCATCGTAACTTTTTTGCTCCTTCCCCAGGTGGATGCAGTATCAAGCAGATTAAACGCCAGAATAGCGAGCAATTCCTCGGTTTTAACTAACGCCGACGCGACTAACGGCGTTAGCGTGTCGGGTTTAAGTTTTACTTGCACGAACACCTCTCCTCCCGTTGTCTCGATTGGTTTTCAAGTTAGCCAGTCAGCTTTTTTGCCCGATCGACCGGAACTAAAAGGCATGGTCAATTTTCAAACCAGCGTGTCTTTACGGACCTATTAAACATTGATTTTATTTTAGATACTTTATAGAATAAATTGAGGGAGTAAATCTGTCAAAAAAACAAAACGGTCAAGTTATTATTATTATTCTTCTAATTTTAGTCGTAGTGCTTACGGTGGGTCTGTCAATTGCTACGAGAACCGTAACTGACATCAAACTGGCCCAGCAAACAGAACTTTCCAGTCGGGCCTTTAATGCCGCAGAAGCAGGAATAGAATCAGTTCTTTCGGGCCAAAGTCCGATCGGCTCGGTTACGGTCGGTTTGGGGGGAAATACTTCCACTTACAATGTCACGGTGCAAACAGTTGGTGGATCAAGCGGTCAAGCGTTTGTATTTAATAAAGCCATCGGCAAGGATGACACTCAGCAAATCTGGTTTATTGGTCATAATACAGATAACAGTTTAAATTTAAACGATCCGAAGAATTTTAACGCTAGTAGTCTTTGGGTTTTTTGGGGTAATACCGGACAGCCGGCGGGAAATACGTCTCCACCAATTACTCCCGCCCTGGAGGCAACTGCCATCTATAAGGATGCTTCGGGTTTTAAGTTGGCCAGAGCTGTTTATGATCCCAACGCCAGCCGCGCCGCCAGCAATAATTTTATTTCCTCTGGTATTGAAAGTGGCGGCGGTTATACCAACAGTAAAATTCAGTTTCGAAGACAGATTGATTTATCAACTTCCCCGTTTTCCATTAGCGGTATTGGTACGACGAGTACCCTCTATGCATTACGATTGCGCTTATTATATAACGATTCACCGCAGCTTCTTGGAGCGCAACCATACGGAGTCAACGATACTTTTCCAGTACAAGGCCGTTTGATTTCCTCAACCGGCAGTTCAGGTGATGTTTTTCGGAAAGTTGAAGTTTTGGAGTCATTTCCGGCGCTTCCTCCTATTTTTGACTACGTTTTATTCAACGGGTCGTCAAATTCACTTTCAAAATGAAAAATGAGAATAAAATTCTTCTTGCCATTATTGGTATATCGGCAATAATTGTTCCCCTAATACTTTGGTTTTTTTCAAGTGTCTTTAATAGCCCCCATTAAGTTCTTATGAAAGCTGAAAAAATAATCATCGCCATCTTGGCTGTTTTAATACTAACGCTGGATTTTTTCGGCTCCTTTTATTTTATAGCCGGGATTAAGCCAAGCGACTTAATAGCGAGAATTAATCCTCAACAAGTCGTCAATAAGCTTTTAATAAACCCTCACCTATCTGACGATAAGGTTACAGAAACAGAAACAAATAGCGGCTCAAACCTACAATTGATAAGCGATGATTTAATAAAAGATAAGATGATTCCCGTTATTAATTCGCGGAAATTATCGCTAAAATTAAGAAGCAGTCAGGAGTACTTAAATCTTACTCCCAAAGTTAAGATTAAGGCCCCGGATTTTAAAAACGAAAGGATATATTGGGAGAGAGATTTTGATTTAGTAAGTGTTAAAGGAAACAATAATAATTTGTACGAGTTCGATATCAGTGATTTTTTTCAGAAAGGCACGTTTCTTTTGGATATAAATTTTTATGACGAAAAAGGAACTAGCGTTTTTTCGCTTTTGGATCAGGAAGTAATTTTGGGACCAAGAGCAAAAATTACCAATGCGACGGTTAAAACTTTAAATAATAAAGATTTTGTTTTAAATGTTTCCGTGGATGATGAACAGCTCCCGCCGGATCCGAGTTGGGAAATAATCGCCGTGGTTTGCAGCAAAGATCAATGTGCGTTTGCCAAAAAAGATCTGGCAGAAGGATGGCCAAAAGAGCTGAAGCTTGATAGGAAAATAGAAGGTAGAAATTTGACTATTACTTTAATTATCAAGGCCAAGGAGTTAAAAGGCTATGTTAACTCTTATATCAGTCATTAAGCGAATATTTTTTCTGGCTTTAATTTTTGGCATAGGAATATTTACGCTTGTAAACACGAAGCCTCGTCCAGCTTTTGCAGAATGTAATTGTCCCGGCAATGATTGTGATCATTGCGGCGGCGAGGGTGTAAATTGGGGAAGAAACAGCGGCTGTGGAGATTTTTGCAGTCAAAATCCTGATTCTTGCGGTACGCCTGGAACTTGCAATAGTGGTAGCGGTGGTGATTCTGGAGGCGGTAACGGTGGTGGGTGTAACCCTGGGCCTACTAATTGCGGTTCATGTTCGGTTTCCTGTGATGGTGGCATACAAACCTGTAGTGATGGTTGTAACACGACCACGCAACCATGCAACACTCAAACCTGTTGCAATTCCAACGATTGGAGTGCGTGGAGCCCGGTTTGCACCTCGGAAAACTGCGACAAGGCGACTCAGTCAAGAACAAATGCCTGTGGGACAACAGGGACGAGGAAATGCAGCTGCACCATTACCTATCCCTCGACGACACCAACGCCGCCGGTTTCAACCGCTCCAACGCCATCGGACACTACGCCGACCCCCTCCCCGGCCACGACTGGGTTTATCAGTTGGTTTAAAACCAAAGGCGGTGATGTTCATAGCAATAAAGATATCATCGTTTCTTTGCCTTCACTTTTAGAACGTTTTGCCAGTTTTCTCGTCACCGTAAACGGCTTGTCTTCGTTTGCTGCTGGGAGTGAATACGATGCCCGGCCAGATTTGGCAAGCGAACGAAAATGGTATTGGTACTCGCCGCCTTACGGCAAAGTGACTTTTTCGGAATTAGAAGGATTTTTTGAATACTACACGCATTTTAAGCCGGTGACAAAAAAAATAGCGATTAATGAGATAACCAATGGTTTTTTGGCCACCGAGGCGGGAAATGGCAAGACTATACCTATTATAGAGATAGATCCCAGCACCAGTGCTGTTAGCCTTGCCGAGGATTTATCTCTGACGGGAAACCGTCAGCTGGTTTTGTATATAAATGGCGATCTAGAAATTAAAAATAACATCTTTTTTAAAGACGACGCCGGGGTAATATTTGTGGTCAAAGGAAATCTCAACATCAGTTCCTCGCCGATTGAGGTTGACGGAATGTTTCTGGTTGATAAAAATGTTAATACCACGGACAAAAATGTTGATACGCCGCTTCTTATAAAAGGAGCAATCATGTCAAGCAGTAGAGGTAAAATTTTTGCGCAGTCGAGAAAAGTAAGTAATGTTCTGGTTCCTTCGGAATATATTATTTTTGAACCAAAATATTTGATTAAATTTAGCCAAGTTCTCGGTAGAACGTCTTTAATGTGGAAAGAAGTGGCTCCGTAATTTTATTAAGGTGGAACCTTAACCGCTTCGCGTTAAGGTTCCACCTTGTTACATTTTTTCAGGAGTTTCTATTCCCAATAGTTTCAAACCATTCTTTATCACTTGCGCAACCGCGGCAGTCATTCGTAGTCTTAATGCCCTACTATCGTCTTTCGCTTTTAGAATAGGTAATTTATCATAAAAATAATTAAACTTTTGGGCCAAATCGTAGAGATAATTACAGATTAAGTTAGGCGCGTAATTTTGCGCGGCGCTTAAAACAACCTCGGGGAATTTATAAAGCGAACGAAGAATTGCCATCTCTTCATTTTCTACTTTAATTCCTTTATTCTTTAATTCTTTAATTCTTGTACTCTTTGCCAGCACCGACTTCGCGCGGGCAAAGGTGTACTGGAGATAGGGTCCGCTGTTGCCTTCAAAGCTTAACGATTCGTCAAAATCGAAAGCAATATCTTGCATTCGTCCCACTTTTAAAATACTATATTTAACTGCCCCCACCGCCAACTGCTCGGCTACTTCATCTTTATTATCGCCGCTTGTTAATTTTGCATATCTCGCATTTTCCATAATATCTTTAATGCGGGCCCTTGCTTCATCCAAAAGATCATCAATGTAAACCACATTTCCCAGACGCGAACTCATTTTCCCTTTTCCTTTAATACTCATATAGCCATAAGCAATATGGACATAGTCCTCAACTTTTCCATTTCCTAATTGTTCGCATACCGCAAACATTTGTTTTAAAGCCAGAGATTGTTCCGGACCGATAACCCAATGTAGTTTATCGGGATGAAAAGTATCACGTTTCAATTTGGTAAGGGCTAAGTCTTGGGTGATATAAAGTGCGGTACCGTCAGATTTAATAACAACCGTGTTTGGTATTTGGTATTTTTCTAGATCAGTTAAAATGGTTCCTTCCGAAGTTATTTTAAAAATGCCTAGCTTTAATCCTTTATCCACCATGTCTTTTCCCATTTGGTAATGCTCGTGTTCGTGCCAAACTTTATCCCACTTATTTCCAAGTCTTTTTAGAGTTAGTTCTTGTCCTTGGTAGGAGTAGGCCAAAACTTTTTTCCAAAGCTCCCAATTTTTTGGTTCTTTATTTTCCCAATCAAGGACTAATTTGCGGACGGCATCTTCGGTTTCCTTTTTGTTTTCAAAATCATCTGCTGCCAGCGTATATAATTCGTCAATAAATTTGTCAGGCCGTAGCTTTCGATCCTGTGAAGATTGCCATTCGGTTTGATGGTCGTACCAATAATTAATATCAGTAATTTGCTTATCGTCCTTTTTAGCAAACTTAAGATAGCCCCACATTAATTTAGCAATAGCAATGCCGCGGTTATTATCGATACAATCACGAACAGTTTTTAATCCGACAAATTCCCAAGTGTTGGCAATGGCCATTCCCGTGACATTATTTCGCAAATGCCCTAAGTGTAAGGCCTTATTTGGATTGGGAGAGGTATGTTCTACCAGCCATTTTTTACCAACGCCCCAGTCAGACGAACCAAAATTATTTTTTTGTTCGTCAATATGAGATAGCTTGGCAAGTAAGAAATTATTGCTCAGCCAAAAATTGATAAAACCCGGGCCTGCGATTTCGATTTTGGAAACAATTCTTTTCGTCATTCTGGGGACCCGCCAACTGGCGGGGACTCCAGAATCTGATTCTGGACAAGCCAGAATGACGCGTAATTCCTTAACTATTTTTTCCGCGATTTTCCTGGTGTTTTCTTTCTTAATACTTAATACTTGATTCTTAATACTTAATGCAATGTTAGTAGCATAGTCCCCATGCGCTTCATCCACTGGATGCTCCAAATGGATATCTTCGATTTTTAACCCGCTCTCGGACCACAATTTAGTAACGGCTTTATGTAAAGCCATAATAATTTCATACGAAACAAAATCTTTTGGCGGTAAGTTTGTCATATTTATCCGGCTCTCGACCCATTAGGTATTGGTTTTTCTATCATAATCTAATTTTTAATTTCCCGCACTGCAGTACAGGTTTTTAAAATCTATTTTAGTAACTCTCACGCACTGGAGCGCGGGAGTTACTGCTATGTTATATTTACTTCTCTAACATTTTCATTTAAAAGAAAAAAATCTTGGCTGTTAAACTTGTTAAGTAGATCTTTTAGGCAATTTTCAACCTCGCTGTTTTCAATTTCGTTGGGAGCGTCAATAACGAAAAGGACATTTTTTGTTTTTGTAGTTATCTTGGAACTATCTCGATAGCCCTGCGAAAAGGAATAAAAAGCTCCTTTCTCATCAGAAAGGGTAAAATCTCTAAGTGGTATTTTAAACGTTTGACCGCCGATGGCAATCATATCTTCATCTACTGCTGCAACTTCTGCGACCAGGTTCCCCTTTAATAAATCCAAGTCGTACGCCGACAGCGAAAGATTATAAAGTAATTCCAATGCCATGTATTCGTTAACGATATTGTTAATATTTCCAATACTTTTACCAGTCAAAACTCTTTTTATTTGTAAATGAGGTAGAAACGCCGATTCTGGATCAATTCCTATTTTTTTCGCGAAATTTATATAAGCAATAGAATTAGGATTTATTCTTAAAGATTCGATTATATATTTTTCTCTTACCAGCGGGTAAACGTTTTCCAGTATGTTTTTCGTTTGTTCATTCGGTCCAAAAACATTTACGTTCTTAATAGCGCCAAACGCTAATTTTATATTTCCGTATTTTTTGATTAAATCATCACTTAGAATAAATTTCATATTTTTAGCTAACTTTACAATATTACCGCGCACTGTAGCGTGGTAGTATTGTACAAACATACTTCTGATACCTATTTTATCTCACCTATAGGAACTTTACTAGATGTGGACATGTTTAGTACCACTCCATCCGTGCAGGGCGGCGTAAGTTGTATTAGCTCCCTGTTGCAAAATGGCAATTTCTTTAAGTAATTGCGTCTCCATTTCGGGAGTGAGTTTTTCCGCAACAAGTGCCGTAGCAAATTCATGCTTTTTAAGAACGAGTTTTGCCTCCACTAGATTATGATCTCTTCTTTTTTCCAAATCAAAACCGCTCGTTCCCGCGATGCTTTCAAAATGGAAACACGGCTGTGGCGGTAAAAAATTTAAATTCATCTTGCTTTCTAGCATTTTCCTCCTTTCTCTCTAAGTAAAATTATTTTGAGTAACTAACGTTACCTTAATTGACGCTTCGACTTTGGGTTTACCCGTAGGAGGCATTGCTTGGACGTCAACTTTATGCACTTCAAACGGTTGGTTGCAATCTTGGCACTTTACACTGTCGTGTCGTCCGCCATGTACAAAGACGTGTTCATTTTCTAACATACTTCTTTTCACCTCCTTTCGTTGACAAGGTTTAAATAACTTGTTATATTCCTTTTTGGCATAACAAAGGCGCAAGAAAAGCCCTCAAAAGCTTTTTGATCTTCGCAAGAGATACGCTGCCTTAGTTATGCCATTTTTTTACAAAAAAAATCGCCTCAAAATATTATTTAAAAGCATAAATAATATCTTGAAGCGACGGGAATTCTGCTCTGCAGAACCGTGGTGCCACGCTTCTTCACTACAAAATCTCTGTATAAGCCTTAACGGAGATATTGATTGTCTTGTTAGTGTTTCCTACTTTCCCGCCTCAGCGGCGGATTTTTTGGGAAACTGGCTCGGGAGCTCTAGGTCGCCTCGTCGGTGACTTTCTCCGTCATCGCCTCTTTAATTAAAATATAATATAGCACAAATATTCGATAATGTAAATGCCCTATCTAACAACGTATTTTGGCAATTCTACGGTC
>JACPZF010000035.1 GCA_016195615.1 Candidatus Gottesmanbacteria bacterium
GCTGGCCTTGGAGCGAAATTCCCCCACTTTTAATTTTGGCGTGCTAACGAGAATAGATATAGGAATGAGGAGTATAAGGAGAATATATAATCCCAAGAATTTCTTCACCGCATGGCTAGTTTTCATATTCCTTCGTATCATAGATAACCATCGTCACTATTGTCAAGTTATTTTTTTTCGCTTAAAATAGATTAAGCCATATTGTTTAGAAATTAGAAATTAAAAATTAAAAATTAAAAATTTGTATTATGCCTGCCCAACCACTTTTTGGTCTTGATATTGGAGTTACCTCGATTAAAGCCGTACAGCTTATAAATACCGGTAAGAGCAAAAGGCTTAGCGCCCTAGGAACAATTCCGACTCCCGTTGGCGGGTTTCTCGGAGCCGAAGAAACCTCAATTTCTACTGTGGCGGAAGCTATTAAAAAATTAGTTAAAGACAGCAAAATTTCTACTAAAAACGTCAATATTGCTCTGCCGGAATCAAAAATCTTTACCAGAGTCATCGAGATGCCTCCCATTTCTGACGAGGAGTTAACTTCCGCCATCACTTGGGAAGCAGAACAATACGTTCCCATGGCGCTAGAGGATGTCAACATGGATTGGCAGGTCATAAGTAGGCCCAAAGAACCAGGTAGTAATCAAAAAATGTTAGTGCTTTTATCGGCCTCGCCCAAGAAACTAATTGAAAGTTATATGAAACTAGCTGATAAATCCGATTTAAATCTGGTTTCACTGGAGCCGCAAACCATTGCGGTGATTCGTAGTTTTTCGCTCATGGGAGTTCCTTCGCCTACCAGTTTAGTCCTCGATATGGGAGCGGAAGAAACCAATTTAATCATTATTAAAGACGGCTATTTGCTTTTTACCAGAACTGTCGGTACCGGAGGAAACGCCCTAACCCGAGCCATAGGTTCGCAGTTTGGTTTGGAATTTATCCAGGCCGAAGAATATAAAAAAACTTATGGTTTGGAAAAAGAAAGTTTTGACGGCAAGCTCGCCGAAGTTTTAAAACCCCTGGTGGATATTTTAGTAACGGAGATTAAACGAGGGATAAGTTTTTATGAATCGACCAAAACCGATGATAATGTTAAAAGATTAATTCTCTCCGGTTCGCCTACCCTCATGCCGGGTTTGGTTCGCTATCTGACAGAATCAGTCGGTGTGGAAACCCAATTAGCCGATCCTTGGGACGAAGGAGTAGAGATTGATAGTAAATTATTTCCCGATATTCAAAGCAAAGGCCCAAGCTTTGCCCTATCTTGCGGGCTAGCCAAAAAGGAGATTGATGCCTAAAGAAATCAACCTGCTTAAGGAAGTGGTTACCGAAACTCCGTCGCAGCAAAAAATTAAACGCTACGTGACAATTTTTTCTCCCCTCGTGCTTTTAGTTTTTGGGGTAATTGTCGCCGCGGTTTACATTTATTCTTTAATCCAAACTGCCAAAGCCACCGAAGTAAACCGCAAACTCAAGGAAACGGAAAATTTAATTCAATCCCTAAGCGAAGTCGAAAGTTATCAGCGGGGAACGAAACTAAAATTGGCTACGGTTAAAAATATCATTAAGGAGCAGGTTGACTACGCCGAGGTAATTAAACATCTGCAAGAAATTGCGCCTCCGGAAATAAATTACACTAGTTTATCAGTCAGCGGCGAAAAATTTGTCGAAGTTTCCTATAAAGCTGCCAATTCTGATCTTTTAAAATCTTTGGTTAACTCCCTGCTTGATCCTAAAATAGGCGGCAGATATTTCGACCAAGTTAAGCTTAAAAATTTATTATACTCAAGAGACGGTTCTTATTTAGTATCTTTGACCTTTCATTTAAAAACCTAAAAATCTTATGACTTATATTTCACCGAAAAGACTTGCTAATAAATACAAAATTTACGCCATGCCCGCCATTGTCGCGGTGATAATTTTATTTTTGTTTTGGCAATTTTTGCAACCTAAAATGGAGGCGATTAGTAACGCAGGAAGAGAGCTTGATAATGGTTCCAAGCAACTGGCACTTTTAACCAAAAAAGCTAACGACCTTTCGGCATTGGACAAAAACGATCTCAAGGAAAGATTTCAAGTTCTTTCCTCTGCCGTCCCCGCCGAAAAAGACGTTCCCGGATTTATGCTGGGAGTTCAGCGGATGGCCAACGAAGCTTCGGTTTCGGTGGGTTTAATCGAAGTCAACCCGGGGTCGATTTCCACGGCTTCAGCTGCAGGGACCAAGGAATTAAAGAAAATTGCCACCACGCCGCTTTTTGCCCGCGTGACCATAAAAGGCACAGTGAATAGTATTATTGCTTTTATTTCCAAAGCGGTTAAAGCTAGGCGGCTTCTTAAATTAGAAGGCATTAATCTAAGCACTATTGGCGCCCAAAAGGCTAACGATCAAATCTCTCTCATCCTTTCCATTTCCATTTATTATCAACCTTTGCCGCCAACCCTTGGTATTATTTCCTTACCATTGGAAAAATTCAGTGACGAAGAGGAAAAAACTTATCAGCAAATAAAAGCCTACACCTATTACAGCTATCTGGAGCAACCACAGGCTAATAATGCGTCTCATTTGCCGGAAACAACTTCCCTGGCTCCTTCTGGTTCAGTTCCGGTGGGGAAAATTGATCTTTTTAATAGATAATTCTTTTTTCGTGTTTCTCCCGCCACTTTTTAATTTCTTCATGGTTTCCCGACAATAAAATTTTCGGCACTTTCATCCGCTTATACTCTGCTGGTCTAGTATATTGCGGATATTCCAAAAGAGCATCAGTAAAACTTTCATTTTCCGCCGATTCCTTTTTAATAACGCCTGGAACAAGTCTAGTAACAGCATCGACTATAATCATCGTTGGAATCTCGCCTCCGGTAAGAACATAATTTCCTACTGAAATAACCTCATCGACTAGTTTCGAAACCCTGGCGTCAACTCCTTCGTAATGTCCGCATACGAAAATTAAATGCTCGTATTTCTTTAGTCTTTTAGCGTCTCTTTGGGTAAAAAGTTTTCCTTTAGGATCTAATAAAATAACTCTTTCCTTACTTTTGACTTTTGACTTTTGCCTGCCCGCCGAAGTCTTGACGAAGGCGGGACTTTTGACTTTCTGAATAGCTTTGTTAATGATATCTACCTTCATAATCATTCCCGCTCCTCCCCCATAGGGTTTGTCATCGACGGTTTTATATTTATCCGTCGCAAAATCACGAATATTAACGAGATTAATCTCAATAAGTTTTTTGGCAGCAGCTTTTTTGATAATGGAATAATTAAACGGACCAACAAACATTTCGGGGAAAAGTGAAAGGATGGTAAACTTCATAATTTAGACGGGTTCGATTAGCTGCAGTTCGACTTTCTTGCCTTCCATCAGGCCGCGGATTTTAAGAAGTGCTCTTATCGCTTTAATTATTTTTCCCTCTTTGCCAATTACTTTCCCCATATCTTCCTTACTCACGTTCATTTTTAAAAGCACGGTATTATTTTGATCGACCTCTTCGATTTTAACGTCATCGGGATTAGTCAAAATATTTTTGGCGATAAATTCCAGCAGATTTTTCATAGCAAGCCCTGTTTTTTTAATAATGATCTGACGGTATCGGTTGGTTGAGCGCCGTTTTTCAGCCAGTAGCTCACGCGCTCATTTTTAAGAGACAAGGCGGTAACTTTGGGCAGTGGATCATAAGTTCCCAAAATTTCAATAAAATTACCGTTTCTCTTTTCGTTTTCGTCTCAAGCGACCACCCGATAAAACGGCTGATTTTTTTTGCCAAAGCGTGAAAGCCGA
>JACPZF010000020.1 GCA_016195615.1 Candidatus Gottesmanbacteria bacterium
GTTAAATCTTCACAAAAATAGCGTACTATGAGACTAAATTTTGCCTTCGTAATTCTTGATCGTTTTAAAAAGATACTTTTGGTCTTCATTACAATCTAGTTTAACAGTTTTAAAACCGTTATCTAGACAAGACCCTATGTTTTAATCTGTTTTTATTTAGGTTTCCCTCATCCCATTCAAAACCTTCAGTGTTTGACAGGTCAATTTGGGTACTCATGTATTTAATAGTACAATACATAAAAGGAAATGTCAAGGTAAGATGGATCATCGGAATAATTTTGTTAAAAACCGCGACCGCAGAATTTACAAAAAATATTAAAGAAAGTTTCTGTAGCGTTTTAGAAAAATATAAAGACTAGGCAAAGTCAAAAGACCCAATATCATCAGCAATTGTTTATATAAACTCGGATAATATTTAAACTCCACATCGTGTTTTCCAGAAGGAACTTTAATTGCCATAAAGGATGGCTCGACCATAAATTTTTCCACGTTTTTGCCATCAATTGTCGCCTGCCAAAAAGGATGGAAAGATGCTTTTAACATTAAAACGCTATCTTTGGGAGTTTCGATTGTTGCGGCGAAGTAGTTACTGCCAGATTTTTCGGCGAGAATGGTGCCTGAGGGAGTTGAGGAATTAAAGAAGTTAGGAATTAAGGAATTAAAGGGATTTTGGGCAAAAATATTTAAAATTTCGCCTGGATCCGAAGGCTTGCCGATTTTATAGCTAGCCAAATCGAGCATGGTTAGGGAATTAGGAAGGTTAGGAAGGTTGGGGTGGTTGGGGGAATAAACGATCGTAGGATGGTTGCGAAGAGGCATGAGTTTGCTTCCCAGCCAAAAGCGGTCGAAATTAAGCTTAATTTTTTTATTGCTGTAACGGTGGCAACGAAGTAGCCGGAGAAAGCGCCGACATAAAAATGCCTTCCCCAATTTCCGGGTCGGCCAATGTTGATTCGTGAAGGCCCAAGTTCCCTAATTTTGCCCATGATTTTGGTAAAATCAGCTGCCTCCTGGTTGTAAAGAGCAGTGTTGATTTTGATGGAATAGGCGTTAAATTTTAAATAGTCATAGCGCTCCTTTAGGGCGGGGAAAAGAATTAGGGTGATTAGGGAAATTAGGGTAATTATGGAAAGAAGACGGTTTTTAATAAGCCTGGCGCAAAGTAAGAAAAGCCATTCGACGGAAATGCCGATAAGGAAGATACCGGCAAGATGGATGCCATTGATGAGACGATGGCCATGCAGCCCTTCGGTCATCGGTAATAAATCAAAAAAAGGGCCAAAAGTATAGCGGCCGAAATAGAGGATAAGCCAAAAGACAAAGAGTACGGGAAAAAATAAGTGGGAAGAAACGGGTCCTGCCAGTTTTGATAATTAGAATTGAGAATAAGGGGAATAAACCAATAGGAGAGAAGTAAGAAGGAAGAAGTAAGAATAAGAAAAAGCCGTTTAGAAAGTTGAATAAGGTGGAACCTTAACAGCTTCGCGTTAAGGTTCCACCTTGATAAAACCAGGGATAAAAGAAGAAGTGGGGTTGATAAAAGAGCGATGAAGCCAAAAACGAGATGGCCGTTTAATGTTAAGACGAGTAAAATGACGGATTTTAAATAGCCGCGGTTAAATTTTAAGCTGTCATAAATAGAAGAGAGCGCTAAAGGCAAGAAAAAAATGCCCCAAAGTTGCGTAAACATGCCTGACCCGCGAAAGACCAGGGCATTGTAATCCGTGCCGTAAAGATACTGGGTCGAAATTAAAGTAGAAACCAAAGCCGCTCCTATGCTTGGGATTTTGGAGAGTTCGAATTTTCGGCTGCTGTAATAGATAGCCAAAGGAAAGAAAGAGAGCATGAAATATTTCGCCCAATTAAAAACTATCATTAGGGTAATTGGGGTAATTAGGGATATTAGGCGATAAAGAAGGACAACAAATAAATGAGGAAAGTGCTGGTAGTAGGAAAAAACGGGAAAACCCAATGAAAATTCCGGGACCCAGTGATCGAGGAGTAACGGAAGGTGGAAAATAGAAGATGGTCCGCCAGCTGGCGGATGGAGTATTTCGCTTAGTAATTTATCAATATGATTTATCAGGACGAAGGCAAAAACGTTGTCATTAAGATCCATTTTGATTGTGGTTTCCGGAAAAAGCATGATGAGGTTGAAGACGACAGAAAAGGCAACAAACAGCAGCGGCCAATGATTTTTTAAAAATTTAAACATTTAGACTTCATTAAAAATTAGAATTTTAAAATTAAAAATTATCGGTACAGTCTCGGCTCCAGCCAGTCGGCGTGATCATTGTTAATGCCATCGCCTGCGTCTTCGACGACCAATTCTAAGTTCTTAACCCCATTAACATCGACTTTGGCAAAACCCGGAATATAGCTGCGGTAAAAAATAGGGGTGCGAAAGAGTTCTTTGGCATCGCCAATAATGACAAAAACCACACTGGCGCCATCGCCGGCATCGGTATCGACGCCGAAATTAGTCGCAAAAGTTTTATATTTTCCCTCCAGATTATAGGTAAGATGCGAATTGGCATGGGTAGAGAGGCCGTGGTGGAAAAAGTAAAAAACTACCGATTGCCAATTATTGGAGAGATTTTTATTAATCGCAAGAGTGCCGAAATCCTGCTTGATCGAGATCGACCTTAGAGAAGTTAGGGAAATTGGGGAATTTAGGGTTGGTAAGAGACGGGAAAAGGAGGAAGTAAGAATTAAGAAGGAAAAAGCAAGAATAATGAAAGCTTTAATCTTAAAAGAGACGCTTTTGGTGAGGAGAAGTAGAAGGATTAGAAAAATTAGAAGGTTAAGAAAAGAAATAGCGCGGGTGAGAGGTTCATTAAAAGTGTTGGGCAAAAAGGGCAAAGTATTATCGGGATAATTCATAATCATGACCTGATGGAGATTGATTAAAGTTGTTACGGAAAGTAGAAAATAGATGATAGAAAGTAGAAGGAAATAATTTTTATTCTTCGACCCGCCAATTGGCGGGGAGAAGTTTACAGAGTTATTAGTTCTCGTTTCACTCGAACAATAATAAACTCCTAATAAAATCGGGAAAAAGACAAATAAGGGAAAAATGTAGCGCTCGTGCATCTGGGTGAGAAGCATAAAAAAGGCAAAGGAAATAAGAGTAAGAGCTGTTAAAATAGATACTGTCAAATAAGACGGGTCCTGCCAGTGCTCGTCCGCCAGTTGGCGGACTCGCCCTGTCACCCGTCTGACATAAGTTTTTATTACTAGACCAATTGCTAAAGTATAAATAGCGCCAAATAACAAAACCCCCGCAGTTTTAAAGGAAATCAAATTGGCAATTAAATTTTGATCCCAAAAAGAGGAAGAAGCACGGCCAAAAAACAGCCACCAGATGTTATAGGCGTTCATGGAAACGTAAGGAAAATAAAGTTGAGAGTTATACATGATGTCAAAAACCCGATCCATGGTTTTAGTCGCGAGAAAGGGTAAATTAATGACAATGGCCGTGCCGGCAAAAATCCAAAGGGATTTTGTAAGTTGAGAAAGACTTTTGGTTTGGAGAAAAATACCAAGATATAAAAGTGGCAGCAAAACGAGAGTTTGCGTTTTCATAAAAAGAGAAACGGCGCTAAAAATGGCGGTTAGGCCGTAACGTTTGGTAATAAGAAAATAAAATGATAGTAAAACCAAAAGCGCACCAATGGAGTCGGTTTGGCCCCAAATGGAAGAGTTGTAGATGACAACGGGGTTAAAAAGAAAAAGAGAGGCGGCTAAAATTCCCACTGTCATTCCGAATTTATTTCGGAATCCCTTTTTAGATCCAAAAACTTGTTCAGGATGACATCTGGTAACGATTTTATAAATCAAAAATCCTATCCCCAAATCCGCCAAAATATAGGGCAATTTGATTAAAAATAGATATAACAGATTGGTATCGCTCCAAAAATTCAGGTTTTGCGGATCAAGCTTAAAATTGTACCCGGTTAGCATTTCGTACAAATGCGAAGTGAATTTTAAAATATAAATGTAAAACGAAGGATAATTGTAGGCCGTATCAGTCAACGGTCCGGAAAAACCGCTATGGACAGCGGCCATGCCCCACCATTTCCAATAAGCAATGTCAGCTTTAAAACCAGGAAGGGGAATTAGGATTAGACGGACAAGAAAGGCGAGGAAGAAAATAAAAGGGGTGAGCATGGAGACATTTTAGCATAATTTTTAATTTGAAAATTTTCTATTTCGTGAACTTGAAGCTATCGATGATCGTATTGAAGACTTCGGTAGAAAGAATCCCGTTGCCGAAGTGGACAAAATCAGTTTTTTTATCGGGAAATTCAAAAAACACGTCGATTGCGGGAGTCTCGTTAGCTACATTGACATAGACCGCGCGGACGCCTTTAACATTTTTGGAATTGGTAAACTTAATCGTTTCCCGAACACCTATCAAAAGAAAATCCGCGGGTGGTTTCATTAAAAGCTTTCCATTTGGTACCTGGGGTAACGGTAAAAGGCTGGCATTTGATGTAAAAAGGCCAGGGGTTGCTCGGATCAGCTTTCGTCGTTTTAGCGCAATCGGTCGTGGCTAGGGTAAGCGGTTGCGACGGTTGGGTCTGGGAAGGGAAACCGGCGGGTAGAACGGTTTTGCCAGTGCCCTTTTTAGAAAAAGTATAGGTGCCATAGACAACGGCGCCGATTAGCACAACGCCAATGACTAATCCTAGTACAACTTTAGAAAAATTTTCCGGAATTTCCAATTCGTCTTCGTCGGTCATGTAGGATTTACAATAACAAAGTAGAGAATTAATGTCAAGGCGCGATTTCAGTCCAAGTGTGGGAGGAGAGTCCTAAGACCGGAACGAGATTGATAAAAGCCGATGCGTCGCAGACAAAGTATTCCGCGGGTTTATAATTTTGCCATTTTCGGCCCAGGACAAAGCCGTTACTCGCGGCGACACTGCCGACAACCTTTAAACCCTGGTTAAACGAAACGCCCGAAGAAAATTGGCCGTCGCTTAAAAATAAGCCGTTGATTTGGCTAACTGTCGGATCGACGCTGATATTGCCGTGACTGATAAAAGCGAAATTAGAATTAGGAGGAGTAAAATTACCGCTAAAAGCAACATTTCCCGAAACCAAAATGGTAGCGTTAATGGCACTAAGAGACAGACCGTCTACCACGTTTAAATTTCCGTTGATATCCCAAATGGAATTATTGGTAATGGGATAAGAAGTAGCACCGTCAACAATGTTGCCTCCACTTAGGGTTAAATTACCAGCGCTGCCGATTTGTGTTCCTCTGACAGCCACTTTTTGTTTAAAAAAATTGTAATTTTGGACGGTAATAGATGGGTAATTTAGATCCTGCCAGTTGGGCTGTGAGGCGCTCCCGCCCGTGCCAAAATTGTGGGAGGTCGAAGAACTTGTTACTACCGGTCCTGGTTGGCCAAGAACTAAATATTTGGCGACTGGCGCGCCGGTATCAAAATGTTGAGCAGCAGTGGGAATAATCGAAGCGATCGCACCATTGGAATAGACGACGCAGGAATTGGTTTGAAACCACTGTTTAATGGTATAGCCGATATTGACAGAAACATTGTCTCCAGCTGAGAGACTTAAAGAACAATTATTGACGCTACAGGAAGCATTTTCACCAGTTGCGCAATTGGTTTGGGCGCTGTATTGGGGATTGTAGCCGGTTGTTGTCAGATTGACAACTGTGGTTTGGCCGGACGTGTTTGAACCGGCAACAGTACAAGTATAAGTTGAATTGGTCCTGGTGCAAGAGGACGATTGACCATTTACGGAAACGATAATACTGTTGGGATTAACCACCGGTTGTTCGCCGGAGGAGGAATTATAGCAGCCATTATCATTTAAATCCTCATATAAAGTTCCTGAAATGATGGGCTGTTTAATGGTAAAAGTCCAGATGGGAGAAGATGATTTTAAAGCGCCGTTGTCGGCGACCACTTTCCATTTGTAAACAGTTTGATCAGTAAGATTAGCCGAGCAAGTAGTTGTACCCGGGGGTGCCGTACAAACAGCAGTTCCCGGATTGGCATTGGTATCAGCATAGACTTTGTAGCCAGCAGTTCCTAAGGTGCAGTTTTCACCCCAGGAGGAAACGCCAGTCCAGGCGAAAGTTACTGAAGTATTACCTAGGGTGGCGTTGTTAGCAGGCGAAACTAAAACCGGCGCAGACGGAGAGCTGGGAGTACAGCCAGGAGGTGGCGTGGGGGTGGCACCTCCAGAAGTATCTGGAGGCGGTGCGGAATTATCAGTTGAGCAATACGATTGACATTGGCCACCATTACAGTACCAGCTTCCGGAAAGACCGATTGGACAAGGGGCGGTGCCGGTGCAATTGGCGGCGGTGGTACAATTTCCACCACCAGTGCCGAGATTATCAATTGTTCCACACCAACAACTGACACCGGCGGAACATTGAGATCCATTACATTGTACACTTTTTCCTGGAGGACAATTGCTTTCATTAAAACAGTTTACTGGCGTCGGCGTCGGATTGGAATTTATACCTGATCCGACATTTCCTCCAGTAGTAGTTCCTCCTCCTGATCCTGACGGTGGGGCGGTGCATCCTTCGCTTCCGTCACAAGTCGAACCGTCATCAGGGCAGGTATAAGGATAAGGCGTATAATTACAATTACACTGATAATAATCGCAGACTGTTTGAGTATAAGAACAATCATAGGGTTCGTTTGACCAGCAGCCCGGCTCAATAGGGCAGAATTCTGCAGGACAACCACAAGTCTGACTATAGCAGGTTTTTGCTACGGTCACATCGCGGCAATTTCGAGAACAAGTGTCACAAGTAGTTTGCACGCCCAAGCAACTAAGAGCAAAAATTTTTGATGGCTTAAAGCCTATGAGAAGAATAAAAAAGAGTATGAAAAAAAATAGTCTCCGGGCAGTAATATTTAACATTTAATTAATCTTAATAACAGAAGAAACGCTTGTTTTTCCATCAGACGGATTAATGCGGTATTGAATTTTAACAGTGTCGCCAGTAATAATATCGCTAGTATTGATAAGTTTAGGCACTTCGGTTTCATTTTTAGACCGGTAATAGTGAATTTGCTCATTGGTTAAAGGAAGCGAGAGTTCTTGAGTTTTGGCAAAAAGTAAAAGAGAGTTGGCGCGAATGGATTTAACCTGTCCTTTTAGCTCGACAACAATGTAAGAGCCAAAGACAATTTCGGAATAGTTAGAGTAAAGGTTGTTTAATTTTTCCATACCGGGAAGAAAACGGTTGGTTTGAGAAATGGAGGTGGCGGCAGTTTGCTTGCTGGGAGAATTAGGATACTTAGGGAATTTAGGGGAGAGATACCAAAAGACAAAACCGGCGGAAACCGCGGCGGTGGTTAAAATAAGAGTAATGATGGCAAGAAAATTTTTCATGGGACAATCCTCGCGACAATATCCGGAATTAAATTACCATTGTCTTTATCCAAACGGGCCGAAACTTCGACTAAATCGCCGACATGAACATCTTTGGCGTAAATGGGTCCAACAAACTCTCCTGACGCCTTTTTTTCCTGAAAAATAATCGGGGCTTTGGTTTTGGGATCAGAAGAAAAAGAGATGGAGGTAGCATCTTTCTCGATCGTAAAACTTGCGCCGGATAGACTCTTGACCATGCCTTGAAATTTTAAATAGTAAACGGTGTTTATGAGAAGCGGTTGATATTTGGTCTGATACTCGGCTATTTTTTGATAAAGCGAAGGAAGAGGAGAAGATGCGCTGGTTTTGGTGAAAAAAAGGTAGGTTAGGCCGGAAGAAAGAGCGATGAGAAAAAGAGCAGAAAAGAAAGATATGATTTTCATATATCACAAGTTTCGCGCTGCTTTGTCATTCTGGCTTGTCCAGAATCTGACCTGTCCGCCGTAGTCTTGACGAGGGCGGATTCTGGAGTGGTCTCTGCCAACTGGCGATCCTCCCCAGAATGACGACTGCGAAATTCTTAAAAATAATCCTAATTTGAGTGTAGAAAGTTATGGGTAAGATGTCAAGGGAAAAATCTATTTTTAGTTAACGAATAGGAATATGCCGGAAATAGAAAAATAATAAGGTTTGGATGAATTAAAAAGACTAAGATCGGAGCTTCCGTAGATGCCAATTCGTGTTCCTTGAGGAAGAGAAAAGAGTAATTCGGGCGGAATATCTTGTCTAATGTTTGTAAAATAGTGACCCGAAGCAGAATTTGAAGGCACGTCTGCTCGTAATTGAGCACTAGCACCGTCTAATTTTATTGCAACATCTCTAATGATTAGCCCATCAGTAACTGTTATCATAACAATATTATGTCCTTCAATGGTTTGAACTAATGGATTTATTCGATTTACTTCAACAATATTAATGCCGTTGTCACCTAATGGTTGAAAACCAACCCCGCGCCCCGATTTACTATGATCAGCCTGGGAAACGTATAATGCATCTTCTGGTTTTATTATTGCACCTCCTAATGGGCCGAGAGGATTTTCTGTTTTGTAAAACCGCTTGGCGTTATAGAGAGACGTTTCCGGATTTAAAAGGGCAATCAGATTTTGTTCTCCACCCAGAGGATTATTAACTATTACCGCCGGCGGGTAGGCGATTTCTTTTTTCTCATTTAACCACTTATTAGAAGCAATATCAAATCTGATTTTCTGGTTTTGGTAATCAGTTACAAGTGTGCCGTTCTCGAAGCTGATTTCAGTCCCAGGTGGAAGGCGTACGCCCCAAAGTGATCGACCATCACCGTTAGCGAGCCAAGCGGCTTGACTATCCAGTGTTGTTTTAATTATTGAAACAACCCTGCCATTATTTTCATTTTCTGCAAAAGAAACCACTGAAAATTTAGTTTTATCGCCTAATTTTTGTTTTTCGACGAGTTCCGACTGGACGAGAGCAGAAGCCTGGTTTTGAGAAACAACCAGATTTCTGGCCATATTCGGGTTTTTCTCTAAATCAGCCATCGTGATGTTTGCAGGCAGAGGATAATCACGTATACCATTTATTCTCAAGGCTGAACCAGAGGGAATTAGAAAATATAATTCACTTGCGGTTTTAACATCAAATATTCTTACGGCTTCTACTTCATTCCCCGTTCCTGTAACACCACTGCTCCCCGCACTTTCAGGAAGTACCATCGCTAGAGCCTTTTCAAAAGAAACATCACCGGCATTGGTTAATTTAATCGGCCTCCCGGTTCTAACATCAACGACAGCGAGAACTTGTCTCACAAATAAGGTGGGATCTTTTAAATCTGCCAAACCAGAGATTGCCCTGGTGAAAGTAATTTTTTCATAGACTATTTTACCGCTTATTAATTCGACCATAACTCCACTATTTGGAGAAGGTTGATAGATACCTTTTTTGATTATTTCCAGTAATGCGGGATTTCCGGCAAAAATTTTGTCTAAAGCATAAGGAGTAAGCAATTCATTCCTTTCAGTGCGGAAATAAGTTACACGATCAGCTACGACAAGGCGTCCGTTATTGTCAAGAAAGTCAACTGAAATTCTTCCCGAAGCATTGGCAACTTGATAATTCTGTTTAATTGCTGCAAGTGTTAAATCCGCTTGAGCACGATCGACTCCCACAGGATAATTGACAGTAAATTCCAAACTCGGAGCTTTAGTTGAGGTCTCTGTGGGGTCTGGTTGGTCGGCAATCCTGACTGGAGGATTTATATTAACATTTTTAAGCGGTGTCGTTTCAAATATATTAGCAAAAATATCCTCCCATCCTCTAAACGTGCCTGTAAGTTTATCCAGCAATGAAGGTGTCAAATTTTTAGCCCCGGGAGAATCAAAATACTTAACTACGGCTTCTAAATTTGAAACTACCTCGACATCAAAACATTGACCATTTTTAGTCTTGAGAGTTTGCACGCCAAGTCTTATGTTTTTTGGATCAAGACCAAAACTCGCGGCCATTTTTTGGGCCATATCATAAGAAATAGGAAGAAGAGTTGGACAAACTGCTCCTGCCTGTTCAGGGGCGCGGAGAACCTTTCCGTCGGCGCCTGCTTTGGTGGAATCAAAGACAACAACATGACTGTGGTTATGTAATATGTCGGTAATTGCAGTGTTACTAAGAGAAGATATTTTATCACGATTATGTTTTACAATATAATAACTTTCAGAATGATTGACAGTTTGACCATTTGTATCCAAACCGGCCACGGTGGTAGAATCGTTGCCAGGATCTAAAGGCGCGCCGAGCGAAGGGTGAGTTGAAGCATTTAAAGCTGCAAAGGCTTCTGAATGTTGCGAAAGATTAGGAACTTGTATTAGGCCTATTGCCAGGGCGGCGTTGGCCAACTGCTGTGGATTTGTAACAGTAGATTTTATTCGAAGCAAAGCATTCAGCCATTCAGTATTTACTGTTAAATAATCTGGTACTCCTTGTAAATGTGCTCTTAAAGTATATGCAAAAGCCTTACCCAAATGTTTTTGTTCGAATGCACGTTGCGCTTTAATCATCCAACCCATTGCCTTTGTGGCTGCCCTCTGTTCCAAGATAGAGAGTTCATTTCTTCTTGCCATTGCCATTAAATCATTCTTTTTGGTTTGTCTTCCGGCAACTTTGCTTTTATAATGAAGTTCTTTTTCTTGAGCTAATCGCGGTGAAATAGGTGGTGATTGGTTTATCTTTAGGACAGAATGATTTGCTAGAGGAGGCTCCATTTCTCTGGCACTAGGAGCTATTAATTGGAGAGGTCTATTAACAAAACTCATATTTATTATTTAAATGTAAAATGCATTCTATAATAATTAATACTATAAGTCAAATTTAGACTGGTTAAAAGATTAACAACCATCATCCACCTTCGTCCTATGGACTTCGGCGGATGTGGGATTCTAAAACTCTCCGACTTCGTCGGATCGTTAAGAATCCCATCACTTTCCCATCAAAAAATCCCTCTTGCGAGGGATTTATATTGATTCCGTAATTTTAATTATAAAGTCAAAAATAAGAAAGAGATAGATTTTCTTATTCATTAGCGTAATTGTAATAAGTATAACAAAGAAAGTCAAGTTAACGGGTTAAAAAATTTAAATTGTTTGATTGTTAAATTGCTATTAAAAAACCGCCTCTCAGACGGATTAGTCTAATTTTAATTCTTTATCCTTCTCATTAAAGGCAATTAGAAAATTTTCAAAAAAAGTATCTCTGCCCAAAAGATTAAAGGAAACCAGATATTCATGAGAAAAAACTACAGGTAAAGAAAATCTTTTTTCAACAACTTCTATTTCCAAATTATGAATATAACCCTTAATTCTTCCACCAACACCTCCTAAGAACACTTCTTTTCCGGTTTCAATTTCAATTCTCAGCTCTTGAGCGACTTCTTCTTTAAAAATAGAAATTGTAGCGCCCGAATCGATTAAAGCAAAAATTTTTATTTTCAGGTGACTGTTATAGAGAAAAATAGAAAGTAGAGGAAAACTGTCAGAGCCAAATTTTTTATAGCGGAAAATCATAAAATATATGGACCCTCGTCGTTATAGGGCACTTTAAAGGCTGCCGGGATTTTCTCTGGCAGTATCTTGTCGTTGTCGGTTTTGGTGACAAAGGGAGAAATATCTTTTAAAGTTTCTCCCACGGCGATAATTTTGTCGTCTTGAATTGCCACCCATTTTCCGGCAAATTTAGGCATCTGTGAAAGAGAAATTTTTACCTTTTTCATACAAATTTATTGTAACACAAATGGCAAAGAGAAATACTAATCAATTAATACTATAAGTCAAATTTAGACTGGTTAAAAGATTAACAACCATCATCCACCTTCGTCCTATGGACTTCGGCGGATGTGGGATTCTAAAACTCTCCGACTTCGTCGGATCGTTAAGAATCCC
>JACPZF010000036.1 GCA_016195615.1 Candidatus Gottesmanbacteria bacterium
ATGATCAGTCACACCATCGTTTTCGCGTCTAGTGTCATGGACGAGAGAAAAAACCCTTAGGGCAGCACTATCGATCTCCATGCGTTTTTCCCTCAGATGCGTTGTGAGACTTAAACAATCATACAAAACCATAAGGTGATGAATCATGTTGTGTTCTTCACCTGCCAAAACCTCTGAAGACATCCACAACTGAGCCCACTTTTTCGGAACACACGACTCTAAGGTACGTGCTGAAATAGTATGATTGGAAGGATCTCGTTTTGTTGTTTCGATGGCGACCATTTGGCCCTATTTTACCGCAAAAATGGCGACTTCGCCATTATCGAAGATTTTAGAGAGAAAATCATATTTAGTCAAATCGCCGCCGAGAGATTTTTCTTGAAAACCAAAGTAGAGATAAGAAATTTTGTGGTCTTTGAGAAATTGGTAGGCGTTTTGGGGAGAAAGAGTTGCTTGGTAGATTTGGGCAATTAAATTTAAATTTTTTCCATAATCCGGGTCGTTGTCAAAATTAGCGCCGAAGGCAATTTTGTTGCCCGAGACCGCAGGCAGGAGAAATCTGGCTTCATAAAGAGCAGTAATGGCGCTGTTTTCCGGCGTATGGTCTCTTAAAAATTTCCAAGCCTCATATTGTTTTTGGGAAGGATAGGTAAAGGAGGAAAAGTATTTAAAATCAGAGACTTCAAAGACTTGGGATTTGAGAGATTTTAAAGATAACGATAGGGATAATAATAGAGAGAGAAAAATAACCAGAATTATTGTTCGAACCGCCAGTCGGCGGTGAGAACTCTTAATCGATAGAAACTTCTCGCTTCGCTCGAAGAATAACAATAAAAAAATGGCGGCAAAAAAGGCAAGTGGAATGTAGTAGGGCGGTTGCATGGTTCTAAGGCGGTCAAAGTTAAAGACCTCATAGAGTTTAAAGAAAAAAGCGGCTTGGACTAGTAGCCAGGAGAGTAATAAAAAAATGGGTCCTGTCGGGAGCTGTAATCTGTCATTGCGAGCGACTGAAAGGAGCGAAGCAATCTCTTTTTTAATGTCAGATTGCTTCGTCGCCACGTTCAGTTTGATGAACGTGGCTCCTCGCAATGACAAGAGCAGAATTCCTCCGACGGCTAAAAAAAATGTCGGCCCCAAAGCCATCACAAAATCAAAAAGAGGAATATGATATTTGGTGGTTGTGCCGTGACCTAGGATGAAGCGCCAGAAAGGGAGAGTGAGGGCGTAGCGGATGTAAAGTATGGGAATAATTCCGGAGGCAATTACTGTTAATAAAGAATAAATTTCTAATTTCAAATTTCTAATTTCTAATGAATGTTTAATGATAAATGATAAAAATAAGTTTAAAAAAATAAATAACCCAAGAGTAGAGATAAGAATGAGAAAGTCGACAGGGTGGATGAGGGCGAGGAGGAAGGAAAAAGGGCCGAGCAATAAAAGTCTTTTTAAGTTACCTAAGTGACTTAGGTTTCTTAAGTAACTTAAAAATAAAATTAAAACCGACAGAAAAAGAATATTGCCCATTAAATAATGAGGAAGAATGGTTGAGCGGCGGGTGGCGTCGAGTTCGACCCACCAGGAAAGATATGGGAAGCCGCCGACGAAGAAAGCGAGAAAAAAAGCTAAAGAGGTATTAAGTATTAAGTATTTAGTATTAAGTATTTTAGCAAACAGAAAATAAAAAAAATAAAATGCGACAAAAAGAAAAATCGCTCCCAAAACCAGCCGCGAAAGATGGTATGTCATGACAGAATTTAAGCCAAACACTCGTCCTATTAAACCCAAAAAAGCGTATTCAGAGTGAATAAAAGTTGCCGGATGCGGCTCGAGGGTAATTTTATTAACATTTTGCAGATGGCCCATTAGGCCCTGATTTATCGTATGAAGATAGCCATAGTAGTCCTCTGACCAACGGTGGAGACCCATAAAAACGCGATCGGGCGGAGATTTAATTGATTGGATGGTAAAAGGAAGCATGGAGAGAACAAGGGGAGTAAGGATGAGAAAAACAATGACAAGGGCTTGTTTAAAAGAGAGTTTCATAAGGATTACTTATATGATATCAAAGAATAAAAAGAAAGAGGATTATTTGTCACAAAAGACTGCTCGAGCAGTAAATTGTGACAAAGGAAGACTAAAAATGTTAAGTGACGCGAGAATTAGCACGTGGTAGATTTGGTATAGAATGATTCCCGATGTTTAGTTACGATTTAACCTTAGATATCGGAGAGTTAATAATATTTGTAAAGCTCAAGGGAAAGAGTTATTTTTTTCCTAATAAAACAAAAATGAACTGATTAGGTTCAATCATAACTCCGCCACCCCTAACTGGAACTTCATTTGCGGACATAAAATCAGTCATAACTTTAGTTAGCGCATTTGTTATTCTAGTACCACCAATTTTATTTTCTAGTTCGCCGGTTAAACTTTTACTTCCAAGAAACCCCAAATCAACCTTATCATTAGCGGCAGTTAATGATCGTGTTTCGATTACACCTCTTTTAGTTGTGTTACCCAATACAAGGGTTAAAAGCTGTGGATTTATACTACCAACCCTTGTTCTACCCTTAAATGGTACAACCGCTGTAACATCTCCTTCAAGTCCTGTAATTTGACTTTTTTTAGGCGGAAGTTTAAGTCCTGTTCCCTCAAGCGCTGAAGATCCTTAAATAAGTAAATTGGCAAACATTCCAAAAGCTTCTTTTGATACACTAAATTTAACTGATCCCTTTTCCTTTAGTTCAGTCATGATTCGCTTCATTTGTTCAGCAAATTTTATTTTATTTTCTGTAGCCGACATAAGTTTTCTTATATGAAAATATCTTGTTGCCATGTTACTTCTTCTTCTTCTTCTTCTTGTCAAGATAAAATATGATAAAATCGGGAGGATTAAAAGCACCTTGGTTTCCATTATTATTCCCTGCTTAAATGAGGAGAGGGCGATTAGGGGACGAGAAAAAAGCGAAAGTTAAGTCTGGTGGGAAAGATAAGAAAGAAGATTTTTGGGGGAGACAATATTCACAGCTACGCTGTTTTTAACGCTAGGATTATTTAAATGTTTTAAATCCAAAGTGACTAAATAATCGCAATTAGTAAGAATTGCGCCGGCTATAACATGGACGTCTTTTCGGACGACGAGGGAAGCGTATGGTTTTATTTCCAAATCAGTCAAGGCTTCGCGAATGATGAAATTATTTTCTAAAATAAATTTATTAATGGAGTCTTCGCTAATGTTTTTATAAGCGGGTAATTTAGATATGTTATTTTTTATTTCACTCAAGACGGTTTGGGATGAAAGCCCAGAAATCTCATGGTCTCTAACTAGAGAAACCAAACGGAAGGAAGCGCCTTGGGATGAATATAACGCTCTTTTACATTTTTGATTTTGGCAAATTTTTTTCTTTCAGACAATGATAGGCGGTCATTTTTCAGAAACGTTTTTAATTCTTCTTGAGTATAGATTCGGTAGGGAGCAGGTTTTCCCCTTGATTCGATAACGATTTTATCAGAAAGCTTTTTAGCCCTAATCATTTCTCCTTCTTCAAAACCGAATTCCAACCGCCAGGCCTTAGGAATTGTCACCATGCCCTTTTTTAAGACTCGGAGCCATTCTTCTTGAATATCAGGTATTTGATTTGACATAAAGTAAATTTTCTAACTTTCCATATTATAGACTTTTCTATGATTAAAATCAAGTGGAAATTTCTGACGCGGAATTTAGCACGTACGAGATTTGGTGTTAGGGTAACGGGTGCCGATTTAGACCACCCGAAGGGTGGGGAGATGTTTACTCTTTTTAAGAAAAAAAATAAAAAGGAAGAGTTTTTATGTTAAAATCCGCTTGTCATGAAAACGATCTTGGTTTCCATTATTATTCCCTGCTTAAATGAAGAAAGAGCGATTGGGGGTGTCGTGCATTCTGCACGAAGTTTAAAAGAGGAAAAGTTTAAAGGTTTAAAAGTAAAGTTAGAAATTATTGAAAGAAATAAAAGATTTCATTGTTAAATTGTTAAATGGTTTTGATTTAGTAATTGGTTCCCGCTTAAAAGGTAAAATCCAAAAAGGCGCGATGCCGTTTTGGCACCGCTATGTGGGGACGCCGGTACTCAATTTCCTCTTTAAATTTTTTTTCCGCCAAAATATTTCTGATATCAATTCCGGTTTTCGCGCCATAACCAGAGAAGCCTTTGATAAGCTAAAACTCTCTTCGACCGGCATGGAATTTGCGTCGGAAATGGTTTACAAAGCGGGAAAATTAAATTTGAAAATAGCGGAAGTGCCGATAACTTATCAAAAAAGAATCGGCGAGTCTAAGCTTTCGCCCTTTCGCGACGCCTGGCGGCATTTAAAGTTCATGCTTTTGTTCTCTTCCACGTTTCTCTTTGTGGTGCCGGGTGTAGCCTTGGGTGGTTTAGGGGGATTGGGGATGATCTGGCTTTTGCCGGGGCCGCAAACTTTCGGCGGCCGGGTTTTTGATTTTCATACCATGATTGTCAGCGCTTTTTTACTTCTTTTGGGTTTCCAAATTGTATTTTTAGGTCTTTTTGCCAAAGTTTTTGCCATGAATTTTTTGGCGGAAGAAAATAGGCTAGCTAAGAGAATGGTGAGGGTGATAACTTTGGAAAAGGGCATATTGGCAGGCGTTTTGGTTGCGTTGGTTGGGGCAATTGGGACAGTTGAGGTATTATTAAGATGGTGGCAAAACAGTTTTGGCGCGCTAGCCGATGAGCGGCTTTTGCTTTTTGGTTTGACGCTTTTTGTTTTAGGGGTAGAAATTATTTTTTCGTCATTTTTCTTTGGATTAATTGGTAAAGAAGAGCGATAAAGACGGGTCCTGCCAGCGCTCGTAGCAATAATATGAAAATCTCAATTGTTTTACTTGTAAAAAACGGGTTGAAGTATTTGCCAAAATTAATAAGTGAGCTTGGGAAACAAAGTGGTGGTTTTGAAATCGAGCTGATAGTGGTGGATTCGGGATCAACTGATGGAAGCTGGGAATTTATTAAAAGTTTAAAAGAGAAAAAGTTTAAAAGTTTAAAGTTATATAAAATTAATCCTAAGGAGTTTGGGCATGGCAAGACGAGAAATTTGGCGGTGGCAAAATGTAGCGCCGAAATTGTGGTTTTCTTGTCGCAGGACGCGCTGCCGATTAGTAATAGCTGGTTAGTACTATTAATAAAGCCGTTACTATTAAAACGTCATTCTGGGGAGTCACGCGAAGCGGGACGACTCCAGAATCGATTCTGGACAAGTCCTTCGACCCCGAGTCTTTCGACCCCGAGCTCAAGACCGAGGGGCTCAGGACCGAGGGGCCAGAATGACAAAAATAAAATAGCTGGTGTTTTTGGCAGGCAAATTCCATATCAAAAAACCAATCTTTGCGAAACATTTTTCTATCGCGAAAGTTATCCCGATAAGCGGCGAGTAATGGGTAGGGAAGACAGCGATAAATTTTCCAATCAAAATCTTTTTTTCAGTAATGTTAATGCCGCCGCCCGAAAAGACTTGCTTTTAAAATATCCTTTTCGAGAGGATTTAATCATGAGTGAAGATCAGTATTGGGGTAGAGAGGTTTTAAAAAACGGTTATCAAATCGTTTATGAACCAAAAGCCGCAGTTTATCATTCGCATAATTACAATTTATTCGAACTTGGCAAACGCTATTTTAAAATTGGGTTTTCGCAAAAGCAAATGGGGCTTAAAGGAGATCCGATGGTAAAAGGAGCCAGTACTTTTTTTGGTCTTCTTAAATATATTTTTTCCCAAAAACCTTGGCTCTTGCCTTATGCGATTATTTATGGGTTAGTAAAAGGCGGGGCTTATTTTATCGGGCGGCACCTATATAACAATTTTTAATTTCTAATTTCTAATTTTTAATTTTAAAACATTTAAAAATTATTCTCGTGTTTATTGTTTTAATCATCGTAATAGGCGTACTAAATTTTTTCTACCTCACCCCACCGGTGATCAACTGGGACGAAGGGACGCACGCGATTTGGGGCTTTAGGGAGTGGCTGGCATTAAAAGATGGAAATTTATTAGGTTTTTGGCAGTTTAGCCAAAGCCAATTTGCCTATCCGCCTTTTGGGTCCTGGTTAATTACTTTTTTAAATTTTCCTTTCGAATTTTCAATGAATTTAACGAGATTTGTTTCAACATTGGGATTTATTTTTGGTGGAATACTGCTCTATTTGCTTTCTAAACAACTGTTTTCACAAAAACGGGTCCTGCCGGAGCTCGTCTTGCCAGAAGTTGTTTTGATCCGCCGATTGGCGGACAAAAAACTTGGACAAAACTCGCTCCGTCACCCGTTTTTTTCCCTTAAATATCAAAGAGGCATGGGGAGCAACACTAACACTTTTAGTTTTCTATTTATATTTTCGGGCCTTGACGCAAAAAACTGCTCGAGCATATTTTTGCGTCGGATTGGGTTTGGTTTTGCTTTTTTTTGAGAAATACAACTACGCGATGCTTTTGGTATTAACTTTTGGGCTAGAAGCGATGGTGGAATTAGTATTAATATTATTTATTGTCATACCGAATTTATTTCGGTATCTAAGGCATATAAAGATCCTGAAACGAGTTCAGGATGACAGTAAAATAGTCTTAAAAAATATTATTCTTAGACAAGCGGCGATTTTTTTACCGCTACTTATTTTTGCCTCCTGGTGGATTTTAACCCCTACCAATAAGCTCGGTTGGTTTTTCGATATTATGCGTTCGGATTGGAATCCGGTAACGGTGGGCGTTGGAGATAAATGGCAGTACCTTTTATATTTTGTCCAAAGCATAAAAACGAGTTACACTTTTTCCAACGTTTTATTTTTAGTAATTTTAATTGGTTTCTTGGCAAGCTTGACGGCTTTTAATGTTAAAAAAGTCAGAGTCTTGGCAGTTTTTTTTATTTTAAATTTTACTCTAGGAACTTTGCACTGGTATAACCTGCAGGATAGGTATATTTATACGAGCATACCAGTGCTATTTTTACTGGTTGGATTTGGATGGAGTAAGGTTTTAGCGAAAATAATGGGTCCTGCCAGCGGGTTATTTTTAATATTTGCTCTTCTTGTCTTAAAGGATTTTACATCTCTTCCTTCATATCTCAAGGCCAACGCCACGCACATGCTGTTATCGCCGATGTATAACGAGAGCGATTATCACGACACGCTTTTTAATTATGATTTTGAAAAATGGCCTCGCGGAGCGAGGTCTGGCTCCGCCAGACAGGAAACAACAGAACAGGTAATTGATTACATTTTAGATAAAATAGATATCAATAAGCCCATTGAAATTGTCGGCTACACGGCTGAGATTTCGCCGGATTGGGTGGAGTTACGGATGGCGCTGAGAAGGCGAGATAAAAGTATTAAGTATAAAGTATTAAGTAGTAAGTATAATAAATTTTTGGTAACGGTAGAAGTAAAAACGACGTCTCGGCTTTATACTTATGATTATAAAAGAGCAAATGCTTGGCAACTGGAGAAGGTAAAAGAGATAGAAAAAAATTATTCCGACAAACTTATAGAGGAAAAAGATTTTAAGGAATTGGGAGTAAAAGTGAAAATTTATGAAAATTACTATTAAAAAAAACTTTCTTTCTGATCACAAAATATTCCTTCTGGTTTTACTAGCACTTATTATTCGTTTGGCCATTGCTGCCTTCTTTTTTGGTTCTTGGGACACCGAATCGGTCTATGTGATTGCTGATCTTTTTAAAAAAGGCAGTTTTATTTATAACGATACTTGGAGATTTAACAATCCGCCGGTTTGGATTTGGCTCATTGGCATATTAGCCTTTATTGCTGATAAAACAGGAATTCCTCTTTCTTTTTGGGCCAAAACACCTTTTATTTTGGCTGATTTTGGCGTAGCTTTTCTAATCTATAAACTTAGTCAAAAGCTAACTAGTAATAAAAACACGCCGGTAAAACTATCCTTGATTTATCTTTTTTCTCCCGTTTCT
Organism: Candidatus Gottesmanbacteria bacterium; assembly: GCA_016195615.1. GTDB lineage: Bacteria > Patescibacteriota > Microgenomatia > JACPZF01 > JACPZF01 > JACPZF01. Next base: position 7,964 of record JACPZF010000036.1, read on the forward strand.
CTTTGGGTCAGCGCTTATCAAGGACAGCTTGAGAGCCTGATGCTATTTTTGGTTTTATTGTCAGTTTGGTTTTTAACCAAAGACCAAGAAAATAATTTTAAAAGTATCGTTAAAAGCAGCCTGGCTTTGGGTATGGCGACGACGATTAAGCTCGTACCTTTGGGACTCATTCCGGTTTTTTTAATCTATCTCTTAAAGAAATTTTTAAAGGAAAAAGAATCAGCTTTCAGAATTTTAGGGAAGTTAGGAATTTTCGGGATATTAGGGGTACTGCCAGTAATATTAGTTTTTATTCCGTATCTTTCGGTTTGGGAAAATGGCATTATTCCTCATGTCATTGGTTATAAAACGGCGTGGGGGATTTGGGGTCCGTCGCTTCTTTTAAGAAATGTTTTAGAATATTTTAAGACGCCGAATTGGTTTTTGGATTTAGTAAGCCTTTTTAAAAATCAGACGCTGACGGTGGGGATGGTGTCAATTATTTCCTATTTAATTATTTTTTGGCGCAACTACAGTCTTTTAACCTCGGTTTTTCTGATGTTTCTGGCGATTACTGTCTTTTCGCCTTTTTTAGCCCCACAGTATCTCTTGTGGGTAGTACCGTTTTGGCTTCTGCAAAGGCAAAATTTGAGATTTTTTATTCTTTATAATTTTTTAACGATAATTTCGTTCTTTTTGCTTTTTACGATCTGGCAAATGCCGGAAATTTTTGCTTTTTGGAGCAGGATTTTCGCGGTAGAGTCAAAAAATTTACAGTTGATTCCTTATTCTATCGTAACGATTTTGGCTTGGATACTGGTTTTAGTAAAATTTTTTAAAACCTTATAAATTACAACCTCATTGTTTTTAAAAACTTCACTAAATAGACCAGGTTGGTATTTGGTAATATCACCAAGAGCCTTTTCTTCATAGCCGACAAAAATATAATTGATGTGTTCGCGGGAGAGAATTTTTTTTACTTCTTCCTTAGTCATTTGTCCCCCATAAAATTTGGTAACGAAAGGAAGTTTATCGTAGTAGCCCGGGGTATGAAAAAAATCGCCCAAAAAAACGCGGCGGCCGGAAATCGCGGGAATAACATGACCGGCATTGGGTAAGGATAGGAAGACATCATTTGCCTCAGTGTGGTCTTTGGCCCAAACCAGACTTTCATACCAAGGTTTCGGCGGATAGCTAAAAAGGTCCAGGTTGGGAGTCTTGCCAAATTGATAGAGCTCACGATCAAGACCCTGCTTAAAGTTGGGAAGACCGAAGATGAGGATAATAGTTGTTGTAATTATAAGAAGTTTTCGGTGCCGGTTAACCAAATTTTCCTGCGGGGTCAAAATCCCTCGCCTTTCGCTCGGGATGGGACTCCTCAGAAAATTTGTTAACCGTCTCCGAATTTTTTCGATTAAATCAATGAGTCCGTACATGGCCAAAATCGACCAGCCGAGAAGATAGGGGGTTTGAAAGTAGCGCTGTTTACTGGTTTCTAAAAAATAAAATCCCAAAAAGAACAAAAAAATATTTGAGCTTAAAAAAGAAAGAAGGAGAAGTCCTAGCTGTTGGGTTTTTTGTAAAAATTGTTTTAGACCAAGTAAGCTTAAAAAAATGAGTGGTCCTAAAACGACCAAAAATCCCAACAGAGTAGGCAGAAGAGGAGATTTAAAATCGGCTTGGACAAAATAATGCTCCCACCAGGAAGCGTTTTGCCAGGCGGAATTTTTGCTAAAAACCCATTGCCAATAGAGAAGGGGAAGAGAAAGAAAAGCGAGAAAAAGATAGTATTTGGCAGATTTTAATAAACCGACAAGATGAGGTTTTTTATTGTTCAATATATGTATAATAACTTTTAGAAGTAAGTAAAAGATAATGGTAAAAATCAGACTAATGGACGTAATTCCGTGGATTAAGCCGGCAAGGAGGGTAAGCGAAAATAAGATTATATAAGTCTTATAAGTTTTGTAAGTCTTATAAGATAAATAGAGAATAATAAGAAACAAACTCATGCCGATCAACTTATGCGGCTCGAAACCCAAGCGGTTGATCAAATCCGGCGGCTGGTAAAAATCAAAATAAGCTTTTAAATTGAGTCCGGTTTTGGTAATTTCGGGCCAGAAAAGACCGCCATAGAAAAAAGAAAGAATTAAGGTTAATTTTTGCCAAAGCGTATCTTTAATGAATTTAGTGATAAACCAGAAAGAAGTAAGAATATAAATAATTAAAAACAAGGAGCGGAATAAGTAAAAAGCAGCGACAACAGAAAGTCCCAGAAGATGTCCGATTTTGCCCATTACTAAGTATTCGATGTGAACGAAGGAATCATCGTGGGGTACGTTCGTATAAAAATCGCTAACCGTGGTCCGATTTAAAAAACCTTGATTGGTGTAAAAAAGATAGATATAGTAATCAGGCGTGTAGCGCTCAGCGCCAAGATAAACCCGATCTGGTGGAGTCTGGTGTAGGTGATAAACGTAAGGAGAATACTGAAGGATTAGAAGAATTAGAGAGATTAGAAAGAGAAACGGGAAGTCTTTTTTAAAAAACGACATAATCACAGCATATCAAATTTAAAACCTAGCCTCAATCCGATGATACATCGGAAAAAAACTAACAGTGTGACCAACGAAGTATTAGTTATGGATTATTAGAAGGCTGTAATTGAGCATTTCGAGCAATAGATTTCAGAGCTGCTGTTGCTATTAAGAGGGATAAATGTTCTTAGGTATTGGTAATTGTGATACCCTGGTGTGCTGGTAACTTTGTTTCCGTGAGAATCTTTGTAATAAATCCAATCACCAGGGTTGTTGCCGTTATAAGTTCTTAACTCAAACATTTCCCACATTCCTGTATCGACGAATTTTTGAAAATACATATTCATTCTCATCTCGACATCATTTTCGTGCCAGGTCGCTTCCAGAGTAGTGTAATAGTTTCCCGGACTGGAATTAAGAGTGGCATCCTTGCCATAGAATTTTTTATCTCCGATGCGAATATAAAAATCCGAAGCGGAGAGCTTTGCATAAGAAGTAGACCAGTTTATAGAATTTGCTTGATTAACCACAGTACGGCCAAAATTTTGTACCAAAACATTATAATCAAAAATATCAACCCGGCAATTATTATCAATATCAGCTACATTATTGCAAACTGAGCTGTCAAAATTTTGAACCAAGAGATTGTAATCAAAAATATCCACTTTGCCGTTGTTATCCAAATCGCCGGGAATCAAATTAGGAACATTTATTTTAAGCGGTGAAGATTCTGTCAAGACATTATATTTAAAATCATAAGCCGCAACCTTGGTTCCATAGGCAAAACTAATCCAAGCATCACCGGTTAAGTTTTTAGTACGTCCCTTAACATTGATTACCTGAAGACCTAAACCAGTAATGGTTTTATTTGGTCCGGATCCAACCACAATTCTGGCTGTGCCATAAGTGTTATCAATCGCTGAAGGAGTGAGAATTTGGGGAAAATAACTTTCATTTGGTACGATCGAGAGCAGTTGGATTCTCGAGGGATCAAAGTATAATTGAAAATCCGCGGCGGTGACTTTATTCAAACCGGTATCCATGAGAATTGAGGTTTGAAACTCAGTAGTCGGATTAACTTGTAACTGATCAGTTACAAACGAAAGTTTTGTTTCGGGCTTATTAAAAGTTAACTGCTTGACAGATTTGGCGTTAAAAATCCTGGTGGCTGGTTGCTGGCTGCCGTAAGAATTGAAGTTAAATTCATCTCCTGAAACTTCAATTTGATAACCCAATAGATTACTAAGATCATCATATGATGATCTTACCAATAGCGGATTGTAATAATACGAAGTAGAAGAGGGAACAGAGGAAAAGGTCGACCAAAGAGGCTGGATGCAAGGGGTGGTATTGCATAATAAACTGGTATCGAGTTCAAAAAGATTAAATTGGGAATTCCATTCGTCTGCTTTTTTTAATATTCCGGTATATTTAACCGAACTTTGAGTTTTCACTACTTCACCATAATTCCATATTTCCATTCCTAAATAGTTTGGCAGAGGCCACCAGGGAAGAAGATCGGTGGTGTAGCAGAATTGTCCGCCGCTATCGTTGGGATAGCATTTTGTGCCGACATCCTGCTGCAGCTTTCCTTCAATTAAGACCGTTTTGTTAACATAATCCTGCAGGTTACCAAAAGGGAAATTAGTAAAGTGATAAGTTCTTCCGTCTTCGGTTTGCAAAAGATAGGTTGGAATATCAGAAGGAGTTATTGTTGGCGTGACTGTTACTGCTGACGGGGTGGAAAAACCAAGAACCCTTCCTTCGTTTTGCGGCGCCAGAGCGATTTTAGCAGAATTGGTAATTCTGCCTACGCCGCCTTGGAATTTAATAATCGTGCCTATTTCAGTTATTTTTAATTCGTTGGAAGCAAAAGAGATAGGTCCGCCGCCGGCTTTGCTTTTGAGATTTGTTCTTTGGGTTAAGGCCACAAAAACCGTCAGAGGAATAGCTGCAGTCACGGCCACCAAAGCGACAAAAAGAGGTAGATTATGCCGTAAATTTAAATTAGGCATGTAAAATTACACTAGATTAATCTAATCCAATTGTCAATAAGAAAGAAATGAGTAAATGTAGGGAGGTCAGCACATAGTATACAGTTTTCCGATAAACAGAGATTTGTAAATTATCGTAATACCGCTTTACAGATATTCGGCCAGGAATATGATGGGTTGGGAGGTAACATATATGATTCCTGGCATCCGTTTAGAT
>JACPZF010000038.1 GCA_016195615.1 Candidatus Gottesmanbacteria bacterium
GTTTAAGGAAAGAGGTTTATTTTGTCAATAAGACAAGAAACTAGACGTAAAAAATAGCTATGTGCCGGACGAGCCGAATGGCTGCGGGATTTGGATTCGGACCAAAATACCATCCTTCAGAGGGACGTGTCCTACCGTTAGACGATCCCGCAAATTACATTCGTATTTTACTAGATTGCTTCGTCCCCCGCCAGTGGCGGGGTCCTCGCAATGACATTAGGAAGGTTTATGATACAATCCATCTCGTATGACAAAAGTAGGAACAGTTTTGTTGGTTGGACGACCAAATGTCGGCAAATCAAGCCTTTTGAATAATCTTTTGCATACCAAAGTTTCCATTACTTCTCCCCAACCGCAAACTACGCGCCTGGTAATTCGCGGACTCTACGAAGATGAAAGAGGGCAAATTATTTTTTTGGATACGCCGGGAATTTTTCACAAGGTGGAAAGTTTGGTGGCTAAAAGGGTCAACGAAACCGCTTTGAAATCGATAAATGAAGGAGCAGACTTAATTTTGTATATCGTTGATCGAACCCGCGCCCACGGCGAGGAAGAAAATAAAATTATCGGTATCCTTCGCAAAATCGATACCCCAAAAATCCTGGTTATCAATAAAATCGATGTTTTAAAACCCAATCATTATGCCGAATATGAAATCTTTGCCGACGAATTTGATGCCAAAGTCGAAATCTCTGCCATTAAAGAAACTAACCTCAAAAAACTTCTGGACATGGTTTTTTCTTATTTGCCGGAAGGAAAAATTGAAGATCGAAAAGATCTCGTCTACCCCGTTTTAAACATCGACAGTAAGAAGTTCCTGGCCGAAATTATCAGAGAAAAAGTCCTGCTTCGTACTTTTGATGAAATTCCCCATATGGCAACGGTAGAAATTAGCGATATTTCGGAAAAAACCGAACCGAATATGCTTATTATCAAGGGAAAAATACTGACAACCGATGACCGTTACAAAAAAATCTTAATCGGCAAAGGCGGCCAAAAAATAAAAGAGATTGGTTCCATGGCCAGAAAAGAAATCGAATTGATGAGCAATAAAAAAGTCTTTTTAGATTTACAAGTGGAAACCGATCCCCATTGGATGGAAAAGTACCTCTGAAAATTTTTAATTTATAATTTCTAATTTTTAATTACCTGCTGTAAACGTATCAATGATTCTTTTTTTCCTAATATAATCATCGTCTCTATAATTGGTGGCGTCGCTTTTTTCCCAGTAATAGCATTCCTTAAGGCCATAAAAACATCGCCCGCCTTAACGTTTATTTCGGCGGCCAACTCTCTCATCTTTTTTTCCATCACGTCTTTTTCAAAAACACTTTTTTCCAAAACCGGAATGGTTTTTGTCAAAATCTTTTGATCTGGTTTTTCCTCAAAAGTTTTTGGTCTCTCTCTAAAAAAATCCGTCAGCCCTTCCCAATCTGATAATTTTTTCATTCTATCTTTTACTAGAGAAAGCGTTTTTCCTATTTCTTCTTCGGAATATTTTTTCTGATAAAATTCAGAGAGTTTCGAACTTAGAGTTTCGAACTTAGAGTTTCGAATATACTCACCGTTTAGCCATTCTAGTTTTGTTAAATCAAAAGCCGGCCCAACTGGTTTTAAGTCTTCGAGACGAAAATTTTCCATCATTTCCGAAAGAGAAAATATTTCTTTGCCGTTGGGTTTACCCGCCGAAGTCCCGCTAAGCGGGACGGAGGCGGGCATCGACCATCCCATCAGTGACAAATAATTTAAAATTGCCTCGGGCAGAAAGCCCTGTTCTTTATACCAGGAAGCCCAAACCGGATTTTTTCTTTTGGAAAGTTTACTTTTATCGGGATTGCGAAGGATGGGACCATGGCAAAAAATTGGTAGGTTCCAACCAAGAGCCTTATAGATGAGGATGTGCTTTGGCGTTGAGGAAATCCATTCTTCGGCTCGGATGACATGGGTTATTTTCATTAAGTAATCATCAACCACTACGCCCAAATGATAAGTCGGATAGCCGTCTGATTTTAAAAGCACCTGGTCATCAATTAGTTTATTTTCAAAAGAAATATCGCCGCGAACTAAATCGTGAAAAACGGTCGTACCAGAATCTGGAACGCTAAGTCTTATGACATATTTTTCTCCGCTTTTTACTCTTTTCTCTACCACTTTTGCTTCCAGGTTTTTACAACGGCCGTCATAGTGGGGAATTTCTTTTCTGGATACTTGTCCGGCTTTCATTTTCTCTAAAATTTCCGGAGTACAAAAACAGTAATAGGCAGCTTTTTTTTCTACCAACTCTTTGGCGTATTTTTGATAAAGCAAAAGCCGTTCGGATTGGCGATAGGGCGCAAAAGGCCCACCAATATCAGGACCCTCGTCATAATTAATCCCAAACCACCTAAAAGACTCAAGAATTCGTTCTTCTGAACCTGGAATTAGTCTTTGTCTATCAGTATCTTCAATTCGGATGATAAATTGGCCTTGGTTTTTTTTGGCAAAGACATAGTTTAAGAGCGCGGTATAAACATTTCCGATGTGGAGATTTTCTCCTGTCGGCGACGGCGCAATGCGAGTTCTAACCATAGTCATAGTTTATTGAATTTTACACTGTCTTGAATGTATACTCAATTATAAATCGAATTCTGCCCTATGGGATCTCTTACTGAAACAGCCTATTATACGCGTAAAAGTATTAACGTTGGCATAATCGCCCTAGTCATCCTTTTACTCTTAAAAGTGGCTTTTGGCTATCTTTATGAACTCTGGCTAGCTCTAAACCCTCCGCCGCCTCCGCCGCCGACTGTCGCTTTCAAGGTACTGCCGCAGATCAACTTTCCCGAGAGCACCTCTTCATCTTCTCTGGTTTATTCGCTCGAAACTATAAGTGGCAAGTTTCCCAAGCTTCCCAAAATCGGAAAAGTGTATTTTATTCCTATTCCAAGCGAAAATTTACAATCTAGTCAACGCGCCAAAGAAGAGGCTGTTTTGCTTGGATTTTCCACCCAACCGCAAGTTATCACAAAAACCTTATGGCAATGGACTGACTCGGTGAATTTTCTCAGAACCCTGCGTTTTAATATCGCGACCGGTAATTTTGTTTTAAAATATGATTGGTCAAATGATACCTCCATATTTAACGGCAAAGAACTTCCGGACGAAAACGCCGCTAAAACGGAAGCAAAAAATATTTTTAATAACCTCGAAATTTTGCCAAAAGAGCTGCAAAACGGCAGACAGGTTGTTTCTTTTTATAAAGCTATCGTTGGTAAAATGACTCCGGCTCCTTCGTTATCGTCGGCTGATTTTGTGCGGATTGATTATTTACGAGACGATATTGATAATATCCCGCTCCTTGGTGATACTCCATCTGTTTCGCCGGTATTTTTAGTCTTTTCTGGAGTTAGGGAAGAAAAAAAACGTATTCTTGAACTGCACTTTGTCTACTGGGGCATCGATAAGGAGACTTTTGCCACTTATCCTTTGCGCCCGGTAGAAGAAGCCTGGAATGATTTAAATGCTAACTTGGGCTATATTGCCAACCCGGGAACCACCGGATCAAATTTAGTTAACGTCCGGAAAATTTATCTGGCTTATTACTATTCTGACAACCCCACTAATTTTTTGCAGCCGATTTATGTTTTTGAAGCAGACAAAGGATTTATTGCCTATGTTTCGGCCATTTCAAAAGAGTGGCTCAAAGAAGCGCGAAACCTACCTCAATAAAGAATTTTCCCAAGTAATATTTTGAAAACCCCACTCAAGAAAAGCTTGCGTCTCAGCAAAACGGTCCAGACTATTTAACATCACCGATAATAAACGATGACTGTTTCTCTCGGCCTGAGCCACCAAGCACTCACCAGCTTTTTCTGTATAGCCAGTTTTTACTCCGTTTACACCCCAAACTTCACCCAACAGTTTATTAATGTTTTTTAAATAATATCTTTTCTTGCCGGAAATATCAGTGATAAATAGTTCTTTGGTACCCACAATTTCGGCAAATAACGGTTTTTTTAAAGCATAAGTCGTAAATCTTGCCAAATCCAGAACCGAAGTGTATTGGTCCTTGTCGTCAAGTCCTGACTCGTTTACAAAATGTGTGTCCCTTAAATGTAAACTTTGAGCTTTTTTATTCATCTCTAAAATAAAGGCTTTTTTGCCGCCGGGAAAATTTTGCGAAAGAGTTTCGGCGGCATCGGCTCCGGAATTAAGAAGTAATCCATAAAGAAGTCCTTTTAGGCTAACCCTATCTCCGCTTTTTAATCCTACCAGGGCGGCATCGGTTGAAGCTTCGGAAATACTCTCCCAGGCCGTTAGTATGGCATCTGGCGCATAGTTTTCCATCGCGGTTACCGCGGTCATTATCTTGGTTGTTGATGCCGGATAAAGTCTCAGATGCGGATTTTTAGCATATAAAACGACCTGGGAATCAACATCGATTAAAATCGCTCCTTGGGCGGTTAAAAAAGGGATAGGGTCTTTACCGGTAATTTTTGGATACAGAGCTGGGGCTGGTAGAGAAAATGGGAAAGTAATAAACGTCGGTTCTTTTTTTATTAAAAAAAGCGTTTGATAATAATTTTGCCCGGGTAAAAACAGCAGGAATAAAAATAAAGAAAAAAAAATGCTATAACGGATGGGTTTCTCTTTTAGTTCCAAAACAAAGGTTTTAAAAGAAAGGTGTTGCCGAATATTCTTTTTCATGAGGTGTAATCGCCAATAATAGGATCGGTTATTTTAATGTAATCGCTATATTTTAGAAGAATTGATTTAGAATGAAGGCCAGCGTTAAAAACGATTTTCTCTTCGTTTTGCAAATTTTGATCAACGTAAAGGGTTAAACTAAGCAGATTCCCAAACGGCGGCACCGCTCCAATTTCCACGCCTGTTAGTTTTTTAACTTCCTCGGCCGTCCCCATTTTTAGGTCTCTAATTTTTTGAGCTAATTTAAATTTCTTAAAATCAACTCTCCGATCTGCCGGCAAAACAATCATAATAGCTTTTTTATCAGCAAACATTACGAGCGCTTTTGCTCCTTGCGATAATCTCGTACCCCGGGCTTTGGCTGCTTCTTCTGATGTCAAAACTTTTTCGTGTTCGTAAAGTTTATATTCCAGTTCTTTTTTATCAAGTATTTGTTTAATTTTGGCAAATAAATCCGTCGGGCCAGCTGGTTTTTTATTTAGAGTTGAAAGTCGAATATCGACTCGTTCCATATCGCGAGGATACAAAGATGCCTCGCGAATATTCTCTAGGTTTAAAATGTTTTTTGTCATTCTTTCCAAACCAAACGAAAATCCGCCTTCTGGCGGCATGCCGTATTTAAAAGCCATTAAATACATTTCAAAAGCCGCAGAATCCAGACCGCGATCTTTTATCGCGGAAACCAGTTCGTCATAATCGCTAATTCTTTGGCTGCCGCTTAAAATTTCCAAGCCTCTAAAAAGAAGATCATAGCTTAAACTGTATTCAGGCTCTTTGGGGTCGGGCATGCTGTAGAAAGCTCTTTTTTTAGTGGGAAAATGGGTTATCGTTACTAAATCGCTTTGATATTTTTTAACTGCCCATTTACAAATATCCGTTTCATCCTGCGGCGAAAGATCTTGTTCTTGACGAATATCTCGGTTAAATTCTTTAAAAATAATTTGTTGCGCCTCGCGCATGGTAAGGCGAGGAATTTTACCAAACGAGATGGGCACTAGGCCGAAATGTTCTAAAATCTTGGGATTTCTATCTTGAACGTATTTTAAAGTCGAGGCGCCAACTTCTTCCAGTAAATCCAAAAGATTTTCAAAATTTACAAAACAAAATTCACAGTCCATTTGAGTGGCTTCGGTGAGATGCCTTGTTGTTACTGACGGTTCGGCCCGATAGGCTTTGGAAATGGTAAAGACTCTTTCAAAAACCGGAACTAACATTTGTTTGTAAAGCTGTGGGCTTTGGGTTAAAAAGGCGCGGTGACCAAAATAATCAATGGGGAAAACTTCTGCCCCTCCTTCTGTAGCCGAGGCAGCAATAGTTGGGACAACTATCTCTGTGCAATCTAACTTCCTGGCCACTTCTCTAAATCCGGCCAAAACCGCAGCTTGGATTTGAAAAATTTCTTTAACTTTGGGATGGCGAAGAGTTAACGAACGATAATCAAGAAGGGTCGGCAGCTCCAATTTCAACTCCGGGCTTCCCATATCGAATGGGTAGGATTCTGATTTAGCTAAAACTTCGATTTTTTTAATTTCTATTTCAATTTTACCCGTTTCTAGTTTCGGATTGACTAAATTTTTGGGCCGCTCTTTAACTAAGCCCTCGACAGCTACTGCAAACCCCGCTTGTACTTTAGCAGCTAAATCCGCTGCAGAAACTGTCTGAACAAGTCCGCTTCGATCAGAAATATCCAAAAAAACAATTTTCCCGTGATCTCTTCTGGTTTGAACCCAACCTTGAATAAATACACTCTTGCCAATTTCATTTAAAGTGTCTTTTATTAATGTTCTTTCCATAAGTTTACTTTAGCACAAAATGGTACCGTTTTTATACTCTTACTAGCCGATACTACGCCGTAATTTTGCGGCCTGTTCAATTTCCTTCTTTGGACTCTTACCTTTTTTTAATAAATGGATAATCTTGGCAACTAATTCTACATGCTCGTAGTCAATCTTTGTCTTTGGCCCTAATTTCTCGCCAAGATAATTTTCTATTATTTCAACGTCTTCTTCAATGTCTTTCAAACCAAACTCTTTAAGACTTTCTTTCCTAAAATATTTTCCCGCCCTAATTAGTGACGGTCGTAAACTTGTATATAAAGCTTTCACTATTTCAAGCTTACCCACCTTTTTAGCAAGTCGTATTCCCCTCCCAGTACCAATTAGTTCTGGGGGGGATTCCCAGAGAATAACAACTAGCAGTAAATCCAATCGCTCGCGGCAATCTTACTTTGCCAACGGCACGAGAATACCCAAACAGTCCGATATGTTGAACTCGCTCACGTCTGGGTGGAATATGAATTGATATTTGTTCAATTAAAGGAGCAATTTTCTCAACCGTTTTTTTATATGGTCCTTCAAACATTGGAATAATTGATTTTATTTCGTTTAAAACTCTTCCCGGCAAGATATTAGATTCAGTTTTGGGTGCATGACGAATTATAAGGCCGATCGCGCTCTTCACGCCATCTCGCGGAAAGTCATACCTAAACGCTGATTGAATAACTACAGTTTTAACACCAGGAAACTCTCGCAAAAATTCGTTTGTATTTTCTGGACTCAACCCTCCTCGAAATGGTAACACACCAGGGGCAATGATAGGATAAACATCTACTCCTGTCTCTTTTGCTAATTTAGAATATTCAGATAATGCCCATTTAATTGCTAACGTCGTGGGCACGATACCAGAATTTAAGGCCGGGTCGGATCGGGCGCAAAACGGACGAAGGTAAGAAATTTTTTCCCATACCTGACCTTTTGAAATTTTTAAATATTCTTTAAGAATTTTTGCTGACCTTAAAATTGTTTCGACGCTTTCGAAAGTTGGAATAACTTCTAGATTCCGACCAAATCCGTTGGAACCAAATGAATTAGCAGCAACTTTAGAAAATTGCTGAAAACTTTTCTGGACCGAATATATCTCGTCTGCGTTTTCTACCATAGGTATAATTACCTCAAATAATGGAGGCGAAGAAAATCCTGCGGCATAAGCTAGGTGTTGGCCTGACAAAATTACCATAAAAGCTCTGCCCAAACGATAACCAGACTCTACGCGCGGATTTGGAACGCGAAAAGTTAAAAATAACTTTTCACCTATAGGATAATTTTGGAAAAAGTCAGAATATTTTCCTAATAGTTTTTCAACCACACATTCGTCAACTAATTTTCCTTCCCAATCCCACATCATTTCTTCTGTACCTAACTCCTTAAACATTCTGTAACATTCTTCCAGTTCTTGATGGGTCCGAATAAATGAGCTATTCAACCAATATGGTTTACTGGCGTGATCTGGATGTTGAGAAAACATTACTGCTGGAATCTTTCTAAGATGTTTCATAAAATTCGGTTCTAAATTTTGATTATTTGAGAGATCATATTTTTTCCATTAAAAATGCCCTTATAAGTTACTGACAAAAATCAATAATTTATAAGGGCGCTTTATGCGCGGTGCCACCTTACTTTATACTCGTGAAGTGCTCCGTTTCCGACACACTCTTTGTTCTATTACGGGAACTTCCCGGAGAGGTCTACTTTCCGCCAACTGTCGGATTTCTTCTCTCGGCTCGGCTGTGTTTGCAGCTTCGTAGCTTTCTTGGAAAGATTATAACATACAAAATACATTTGTCAAAAAATACAATCTTTCCATGATTATAAATACTCTTCTAATTCATTCTTAGTTAAATTTGCTTGATTTAATATTGAAGATAAAGTACCTTTGGCTATTTCTTTATGGTTGGGAACAATAACTGTCTGGAGTTTACCTGCTTTGACGCCTCTTAATTTTATATGGCTTCCTTTCTGGGAAACAATTTCAAATCCTGCTTTTCTAAGGGATTTAATAATCTCTTTAGCAGAATACAATTTAGGCATAGGAAACCTTCAGAGAAAACGAGTGTAATTCCAAATTGTTGATTGGGCTTGGAAAAGGCACTTTTTCTTCCTCAAAATATAAAGACAGTGCTTCTTCAATATTTTTAAGGGCTTCTTTTTTCGATTTTCCCTGGCTAGCAACTTCCACTTCAACACATTTTGCCACAAACCAGTTATCCTCCTGCCAAAGAAGTATATGAAAACCTGATTTGAGCATTTTTGCCGAATTTTTTTTATTTTTTACCATAATTTTTCCTTCGTAAAAGCATACTATCACAATACCCTGGTCTTGACAAGCTCGTTTTCGTATGATATTTTTATATTTCGATTATGAAAACAGTTTCTTTCCGAATTATTAACCTCCATAACCTTAGACTCATTATTGAGCTCTAAGTTTGGGGGGCGGAAGGAAATAACTAGAAATTAAAAATTAGGAAATAAAAATTTTAAAACCAGCCTCCCAAGAAGGGGAGGTTTTTGTTGGGTTTGTTGACGAATCCGCAACTACAATATTACCGCACACTGTAGCGCGGTAGTAGGTAATCCTCCTACGCCAAGGCTTCGGAGGACATAAGAAAGGAGGTGAAAAATATGTTTAAAGGAGAATTTCATTCAAAGCCCAAACAAAAAGATTTTTCATCAACCCACAATGGTGGTTGTAAAGGACCAAAAAACAAATAGTAGTTCTAAAACCTGTAATTATTTACAGATAAAGTTTAGAAAAAGGAGGTGAAAAAATATGTTAACTGAAGGGATTGGTACATTTTTTGATATGGGTTCATTCATAAACTGGCATCCAGATAGTACCAGATCTGATTTTGTTGCCAACGAGAGAGTAATTCCCTCGACAGAAACCGAAAGACTTTTGATTCTTGAACGATTACGCGAAGGAAAAACGTTAGTAATTCCGACTCTCTATGATCCGGGGCAAGAAGATATAATGGCTAATCTTGGACTGCGACAAAATACAGATGAATGGCTATTTCGCATAGAAGAAGTATTATCGCATGACGCAAGAACCAATATTTCTTCTAAATTACCGATAGAAGTTCGAAAATCTTATGAAGCGATGACTGCCCGCTATGACGAAGCTAAAGAGAAAACAATTCAAAACATCGCCAAAGGAGCTTTTCTCGAAGATTTCTTAATTATCTTTGCCTACTTCTCAACCGGTAAAACTGCAAGTAAAGATACCGCTAATAGATTTGTCAAGGCATTTAGAGCAACCTCTTTAAATAAAAAGATTACTTCTGATAAATGGGTTACGACTATCCCGGCTGCATTTATTGGGTTTGCGGTCGACTCTCGAGCAAAAGGACAATACGGCACCAATTCTCAGGCTGATACAGCAACCTTTTTAAAAAAATTATTAACAGGAGACTATCAAGAAATGTATAGTCCTTTATGCGCACAATATAACGAATTGGCCGACACCGCTGATAAAAACTCTGATAGCCTAGTCGATCATGTTAACAGTTCTATGGCTTCAAGAACAATGCTTTGGCAAAAAATGCTTGTTCTACCAGACGTTCTTTCTAATAGGCCCATTAATTTAGTTTGGTCAACTCTTTTGGGAGAACCAACTTATATTGAATCTGTCATACCAAGTGTGGTTTGGTATTACGGAATTAATAACGGGCTGGCCAAAATGATGCTTCTTCTAGATAGACATTTTTATGAATTGAGGACTATTTCTCGGGAAAACGGTTCGGATATTAAAATTACCGCTTTGGAAAAAGTTGAAAATAAGACTGAATCGAGATTAAGAAAAATTTTCGGCAGAGAATGGTCAAAAATACAACTATCAGATATCAAAGGTAAATTAGAAAAATATTATAATACTCATCGGGAGGATGAACTTCTAAGTTTAAAAACCTTGCTAGACATGTTAGCTTTTGAAGAAGTAAGAGACAGTATTTTGGCCGACATGGATAGATTTTATGGTCAGTCCCGCAAAGCCGCACAGATATTTGAAAAGGAAACAAGAGATTTAGGTAATGATGTTAACAATCTCACGGACGAAGAATGGCAGGAGTGGTGTAGATACCGCCGCTGGAATTTGTTAGCAGGACGCGAACAAGCAGTTGTTTTTTTAGAAAAGATCAAGCAGAAAATAATTTCTCAAGGAGAAATAACTAACGCAGCCAGAGCCCTACACGAAGCGATTTTATATCAAGAGCTTGGAACGCATTGTGCTAAATATGGTTTACTTTACATTGGCCTGGATATCGATCACAAATCATGGCAAGCATCTATGCTTAGCGAAGGCTATAATATCACAACCCAATTGAAAGCTGGAATAAAGACATACGAAAGGGGAAGGCGGAAGAATCCACCTACACCCATTGTCTATGCGAGAAAACCAAAGATACCTCTAACTAAAGACGAAAAACGTCGTGGTGTAACCACGGTAATGAAATACAAGATGGATTCAGATCGTAATTTATTACAAAACTTTTGGCTTAGGGAAGATTTTAATTTAACTTAGGTGTAAAATACTCATAACGATATGAATCAATTGAACTCTCAATCATTAAAATATCTTTGCAGTTTTCATTCAGTCAGTGGTAATACCGCTTTCGTTATAGCTGAATTGTCAGCCATGCTTAAGAAACTAAAAATTAAACCAGTGATTACCGATTATGGTCTTTTAGTATTTGGCAATCTAAAAAATCCTAAAATTCTAATTTCCGCCCACGTTGATGAGGTTGGATTTCAAGTTTTGAAAAAGAATGACGACAATACTTTTTTGGTCGGAAAATCAGGTCATATCGATCCCGTAATGTTGAATAATTCTCCGGTTTACGTACAGACCAAAAAAGGCAAGATCTCTGGCACCTTTTATCCCAAAAAAGAACTGGGAGATAACAAACCAGAGCATTTTTCGGAAATTATATTAGATACTGTTGATAATAAAACTATTGAAATTGGTGATTTCGGTTCTTATCAGCGGGAATTTTGGCAAAAAGGAGATAAGATTATGGCTACCGGTTTAGACAATAAAGTTTCTGTAGAAATGATTTTAGAATTAATTCAAGAATTTCCAAGAATGCTAAATTCTACAATGTTTTCTTTTGTGACCGAAGAAGAAACCACTTATGATTGTATAGCCGGGCTGGCTAATTTATATAAACCTCAATATGGGATTGTTTTGGACATGATGCCCGTCCACCAAGTTTCTTCTACCAGAGTTGATGTTATTCCAGCTGTAGGAAAGGGACCAGCAATTTTAATGGCAATGCACAATTACCATCTTCACCCCCTTATAAAAGAGAAATTAGTAAAACTAAAAACCAATTATCAGAAAATTTTCGTAGATATTGATTTTCCACCGGAACCCCAAAATTTACAAAGAAATGGAGTAACTAAAGGAATTAATATTCTATTACCTATGCTTGGATGGCATAATCACGTTTATACTATGAATACAAAAGATTATTTGGGGATAAAAAAATTAATAGTTGAGTTGCATGAAATATTAAACCGATAATTTTATATCTCTTACCTTTAACTGCAGCTTGTTGTTTCCATTCCATTCGTCCTTGGCAATGGTGTAAGCAATCTGGATTTTGTCGCCTTTGTTTATTTTTCCGGCAAGCCCACCAAAATTAAAGGCAATCGCGTCATAATTTTGATCGCTACTACCTCTAACTACGAGTTTTAGATGCTTGGCTGTTGCACCTACCAATCTTGTTTCAACCACCTCCACTTCAGAACAAAAAAGCGGTTCGGGGTTTTTCATGCCGAAGGGTTTAAGCTCTTCAAGTTTTTCAAAAAGTTCGGAAGTTATATTTTCTAAATCTAGTTTGCCGTCAATTATTAACTGTCTTTTTAAGAGCTCCTCGCTTATATTTTTTTCGGCAAATTCCGTTAATCTCTGCTCTAAGATTTCTAATTTTTCCGTTTCGATCGTAAAACCAGCGGCCATCGGATGACCGCCAACGTCAATTAATAAATCGGTCTGGGTTCTGATGGCCTCAACAATATTAAAACCGGAAATGGACCGTGCCGAAGCCTTAGAAAAGACCCGACCTTTAGAAACAACGATGGCCGGGCGGTAAAAACTTTCTACGAGCTTTCCGGCTACAAGACCAATGACTCCCTGGTTATATGTTTCGTGAGAAATAAAGATTAAATTGCTTATTTGTTTGCTATTTTCTGTAAGCTGTGCTCTGGCATGAAATACCGTCTCTTCTGTTAATCTTTGCCTTTCCCCATTAACCTCGTTTAATCTCATCGCCAACTGCTGGGCCTTTTTTTCGTCTTTGGTACAAAGAAGTCGGAGTGCATCCAAAGCATTATCAATTCTACCCAAGGCATTTAGTCTTGGCGCTAAAACAAAACTTACTTCATAAGTACCAATTTTTTCTCTTATTAATCCGGCCTCCTTAATCAGGGCTAGTAGGCCAACTCGAGATGTTTTTTGTATTTCTGCCAAACCGTATTTAGCAATACTGCGATTGGCTCCGACAAGAGGCACCATGTCGGCAATGGTGCCTAAGGCGGGCAAGTCAAGAAGATTTACGTCATTCTGGCTTGTCCAGAATCGATTCTGGAGTCGTTCCGCTTCGCGGGACTCCCCAGAATGACGAAGAAGTTCTTTTGCCACAAACCACGACAGCCCGGATCCGGAAAGTTTCCTCGTGTGAATAATGGCAAAAGCTTTTGGCAGTTTTTTAGCTTTCGTATGATGATCGGTAATAATCACATCAAGGCCTAATTTTTTTTGCGCGTATTCTGTCTGTTCCACTGCCACAATTCCGTGGTCAACCGTAATTATCAGCTTTGTTTCTGGTATTTTTTCCTTTAAATTATCTAATCCGGCAAGTGATAAACCATAGCCTTCTTCTGCTCGATCGGGAATAAAGGGGAGAACTCTAGCTCCTAGATTAAAAAGCGTTTGCCACATGATCGCCGTGGCTGTTATACCATCGCAATCATAGTCGCCGTAGACGACGATTTGTTCCTGTTTTTTAATGGCCTGGGAAATCCGCTTTAATGACTTAGTTAAATCACCGGGTGAGATTTCTAGTTCTTTAGCGGTCAGTTGCGACGGTTCAAAAGGATGCAAAAACTCTTGTTGATCCTTTTTGGTTATTAGCCCCCTATTTTCTAGAATAATTGCAAGAAGATCTTCGCTTTTTAGAAGTTTTTTTTGATTTAATATTTTCCACGTTTTCATAGCATTTCGCCATATTGCGGGTGACAGTGCGAGCGCTGGCAGGACCCGCAAGGATTAATTATTGCTATAATAGCAGAGTATGATCAAAATTTCTCTACCCGATACTGCGACCAAAGTAATTAAAATTCTTAAGGAGAATGGCTTTGAATGCTGGGCAGTTGGTGGTTGCATACGAGATCTTCTTCTTAGTAGAGATACAAAAGGTTGGGATTTTACGACCAATGCCGCTCCCGAGGAAATCCAAAAAATCTTTCTGGATTCTTTTTATGACAATAAGTTCGGCACCGTAGGAATTGCCCTAAAAAATCTCAAAAAACAATTTCCTAACTTAGAAATTAATGACGAAAATGAGATTTATGAGATTACTACTTTTCGAAGTGAAAAAGGCTATTCGGACCGCCGGCATCCAGACAAAGTGACGTGGGGAAAAACGATCGAAGAAGACTTAAAACGACGAGACTTCACGATTAACGCGATTGCCGTTACTTTAAAAAACGATCAATATGTTATATCTGACCAGTTTGGCGGACAGGACGATTTAGAAAAGAAAATCATCCGCGCGGTTGGCGATCCCCATGAACGTTTTTCTGAAGACGCCCTGCGCCTGATGAGAGCGATTAGATTTGCCTCACAACTTGGTTTTACTATTTCCGAACAAACCATAAATGCCATAAAGCAAAACGCTAAGTTAATACAAAATATTTCTTGGGAGCGCATTCGTGATGAATTATTAAAAATCTTAGGTTCCTCTTACCCTTATGAGGGTTTCGTTTTTCTTAAAAATACCAATCTTCTTAAGGAAATTCTGCCAGAGCTGGAAGCATGCTTTGGCATCGAGCAAAAAAGCCCGGGACGACATCATCTGTATGATGTTGGTACGCATAGTTTTCTCTCCTTAAAAAATTGCCCGTCTTCTGATCCCATCACCAGGCTGGCTACTTTACTTCATGATATTGGCAAGGTTAAGCAATGGAAAAAATTACCAAGCGGAACGATTACTTTTTATAACCATGAAGTCGTTGGCGCCCGAATGGTAAAAACTATTGCCGATCGCCTAAGCCTTTCAAATGAGCAAAAAGATAAATTATGGACTTTGGTTCGTTGGCATCAATTTAGCGTTGACGAGCATCAAACCGACAGTGCGATCAGAAGATTTATTAAAAGAGTGGGCGTGCAAAGAATTGGCGACATGATAGATCTTCGTATCGGCGATCGCCTCGGCGGCGGCTTGCAAACTGCTACTTCATGGCGCTTAAAACTTTATATGAAGAAAATTTCTGACGTGCAAAAACATACTCCTTCGGTCAAAGACTTAAAAGTTAACGGCCGTGATGTGATGAAAGTATTAAACATAAAACCCGGTCCCAAAGTAGGAGAAATATTGGGTGAGCTCTTTAAGGAAATTTTAAAAGACCCGACAAAAAATGAGAAAGACTATTTACTTGGAAGAATTCTTTCTCTCTTCCCAGAGAACTAAAAGCGGTGCGGCGTTAAAAATTGACGAGTAAGTTCCTGAGACTATACCTATTAATAGTGCTACCACAAACCACTTAATCGTGGCGCCGCCAAAGAGGAAAAGTGACGATAAAGTAAAAATAACCGTTAAAGAAGTTGAGAGCGATCTACCGAGCGTTTGAATTATCGATTCATTTGTCACCTCGGCAAAACTTTTATTTGGCAAGCGTTTTAAATTTTCTCTGATGCGGTCAAAAACCACAATTGTATCGTGAACCGAAAAACCGATGACCGTTAAAAGCGCCGTGACAAATAATGAATCAATTTCCACTTTGAAAAAGTGGCCAAAGATGGAAAATGTCCCGACGAGAACTAAAACATCGTGTAAAAGTGCAGCAACCGCACAAACCCCGAATTTTATCGACGAATATGGTTTAGGAACCGTCCGAAATGACCAAGCAATATACAAAACGATCATAACTGACGCGACGATAATGGCCAGAATGGCTTTTCGGGTTAACTCTTTACCAATCGTCGGTCCGACGGTTTCAAATCGCAATTCTTTGACTTCACCTAGTTTTTTACTTAACTCTTCTTGCAGTTTTTTATTTTGGCTTTGATCAATAGGCTTTAAACGTAGCAAAAAAGTATTCTCTCCGGAATTCTGTACTAAACCCGATTCTATTTTCTGCTCCTCGATTATTTTTTTTATTTCCTCATTTTTAATTTGTCCGCCAGCTGGCGGATTGAATTTTAAAATTTGAAATTCCAGTAGTGTCCCTCCCGTAAAATCGATCGATAATCTCAAACCAAAAAAGAGCAGGGAAACAAGTCCGGGAATAATAATAAGTCCCGAAATCAAAAAATAAAACCATTTTTTACCGATGATATCAATCATAAATTCTTAATACTTACTTCTTGCTACTTAATACTCGCTGCTGGTTTATCTCGATAGACTACTTTTAAAAAAGTCTCTGTTGCGTAAATAGCGCTAAACAAGGAAACTAAAATACCAAGGGCGAGGGTTAGGGCAAAACCTCTTATTAAGCCGGTCCCAAACCAATATAAAATGCCGCAAGTAATAAGACTCGAGGCGTTGGAGTCCCTAATCGAGCTCCATGCCCTCTTAAAACCAAGGTCAATGGCGCTTTGGCGCGATTTACCCAAACGCTCCTCTTCCTTCATTCTTTCAAAAATCAAAATATTGGCATCAACGGCCATACCGATACTTAAAATAAATCCGGCAATTCCGGCAAGCGTTACGGTAACAGGAATTAACTTAAAAAGAGCCAGGGTTAAAAGTGTATAAATTAAAAGCGCCAAATCGGCCAAAACTCCCATTAATCCATAATTTAAAATCATAAAAGAGCCAACGATGGTTAAACCGATTACTCCGGCAATTAGACTTTTATTAACCGATTCTTTGCCCAAAGTCGCGCCGATATTTCGCTGTTCGATAATTTTAATCGGCACCGGAAGAGCACCGGCGTTAAGCTGTAGGGACAACTGTTTGGTTTGAGAAATCGTAAAGTTGCCGCTAATCACGCCGTTTTTGCTAATGATAGCGTTAACTGTTGGCCAAGAAATGGGTAAATCGTCTAAGAATATAGCTAGCGGCCGATTTAAAAGTTTTTTCGTTAACTCCTCAAATTTTTTCGCTCCTTCGTCAGTCATCGTAAAAGCCACCACCGGTGTTCCTGTCTGGGGATCAAATTCCGCCCTACTGCTTTGTAAATCCTTACCCGTAACCTGGGTGGATTTAGTATTGTCGCGGGTAGGAATGGTTAATGCCGAGGCCGTTGCTTCCTTAAATTCACGAAATTCCAAGCGCGCCGTTTGTCCAATTAAATTTATCGCCTGATTAATATCTTTAACGCCTGGCAATTCTACAATAATCCGATAGTCACCGCCGGTCTTGGCCGATTGCACGACCGGTTCGGAAACGCCGTATAAATTTACTCTTCTGTCAATTATTTCGGTAGCTGAATTTAACGCCGTGTCGCGATTCTCGGCCGTAACGTCTTTCATATCGGCTGACAAAACTAAATGCGTTCCGCCTGACAAATCTAATCCTTCTTTTATGGCTAAATCGCGATTAAATTTGAATGGTCCAAGGCTTAAATGTATTTCGGGCGACCATTTAAAACTTTTTGGTAAATCGATGTAAATTGCCAGAAGCGAAAGAATAATAATCAATAAAAAATTTTTTTGCCGGGAAAACATATGACCCAAGTCTACACTATTTGGATTTTTTCCTAAAGAGGTCTTCGGATAAAATCAGTCGGAAACTTTTAACATCTCCTCTTCATCGCCAATGAGCATGAGTCTCGTACCCATAAGAATATCGACAATGAAAGGATCACGACGCTTTTTTCGAAAATTAAATTCTTCGTCTGTCATGGCCGTATAGTTAATTTCGTGACCTCTTTTTTCTTCTTCTGATTTTATTAAGCCATTTAATTCGGTAAGAATAATTTGTCCCACGAGTAAAAGATCCACTTTCTCCGGATCTAGCGGCATGTGCCTCACAAATCTTCCGGAAAACATGGCGTATTTAACTCTGCCGATCTTATTTTTATTTTTAATCAAATCGTGACCAAGGCCTGAAGTTTTGGCAACTAGGTTTGCAAGATCAGCATAGAGGGGATAGTCTTTCCGTAAAGCATAATAAAGACGGTTAGCGCGGGGCTCTTTACTCAAAAGTCCAGCTTTTTCCAGATGCGCCAGTTCGCGACGAATGGCATTAATCTCTTCGTCGGTACGTCTGACAACCTCACGAACATGAAAAATTTGGCCGGGGTTTTGAAAAAAGAGATTAAATACTTTCACCCTGACCCGAGAGATTACTATGTCTTCAATAAACATAATACTCCTTTTGGGCAGGCAGCTTTAATTTTCATTAACTTTTCGTTAACTTTCGTTAACTTTCGTTCCGCTTGGCAATACTTCAAACCAGATTCTACCACGATTTAACTTAACTTCTCCACCAGTATTGCTATCAATAAGCTTTAAGCGAGAGATACGGTCTTTTTTTTGCCAGGTGGCAGAAATTTTCTTTCCATCTTGATAAACCTTTGCCGATCCGGTTCCTTTATCTTTATATAAAAGATGGACGTTATTTTCATAACCGTCGTTGGCGTTTTGTTCCGCCATGAAAAGCACTACCACGTTTTTGGCGCTTAACTGGGTATTGTTGTCCTTATCCATATGGGGTTGGTTAGCATTTAAACGTAAATAGCTATTCGTTTTCTTATCATAGTTCCATTGCACCGCGTAATCGCTATAGCCTTTCCAGAAAATAAAGCCCAGCGAGGCAGTTTCGGGTCTGGTTTCGACTTTGGCGTCATCTTTAAATTCGTAAGGAATAAATTTTGTATCCCAGGCTACGCCTTTTTTATCAACATTGGTCAACTCGCGATTTTTACCCACATAGGCCCAAAGTTTTTCCGTCGTCGAGTACATGGTATGCTCGGTCGCGACTTCGTGACCTAAGCGATCATAATCACGCCAAAACGTAGGGAAACCCACGGAAAACTGATTGATGTCGTTTACGCCAACCCAATCATAATCATCCAATTGCCCAAGAGCGTTGGCCGGTCCCGGGCTGTTAGCGCCGCCAACATGAACATATAAAGGCTTGTCGCCGTATTCAGAGGCAAAGTCAATGAAATAAGTTCTAGCACTTCTAATGGGACCGAGCTCTACATCCTCGGCAGCTGCCTGACAATAAAAAAGGGCTAGAAATCTGGTTATCCCGCCTTCGGCTACGGCTTCATAAACAACGTCAGAGTGTGATAATCCTGATTGGGGACGAGAATCCATATGGTTTTCGATCATCACGGCAAGCGGCCTTCTCGTCGCCCAAGTATCCTTTTCCATTTTGGTAAATTTATCACCATTTAAAGGACAGGTTTGGTCGCGGGGAATACTGGGGTCGATTTTAAATTTACTGCCAGCTGGCGTAATCACGGTCGGAGAAATGATTTGATCGGTAGTTGGCCCAAGACCCAAAACTTTTAGCGCGCCGAAACTTAAAACGCTTGCTAATAAATATAAAGCTGTCCCCAGCTTTAACAGTTTTTTCTTATCCATAATATCCATAGGGTCTTGTCTACTTAACTAATAATTATAGGTTAAATAATTCGACGAGTTTCTTTAGGGATTTTTCTAAGTTTCCCCGGTTGTTAAACCGCCACTCGGATTCCTTTAAGTATAACAAGAATTTGTTTTTGGCAACACC